>NZ_JAEFCH010000027.1:0-53234 GCF_016406015.1 Acidovorax sp. IB03
CGCAAGGCGTTTGCAAGCAGGCTCATCAAGCAAAAAAGGGAACGTGTTGAACACGTCCCCTTTTTACTGGATCAAGCCGCCTGCGGGCTTAACTGACTGGCATTGGGCCCTGGCGGGGCTTTTTTTTGCCCGGTGCGAGAACGCAGCCGCCATGCGGCGGCCCAAGGATCAGCGCGCCGACAGCCCGTCAAAACAGGTGCGCACCACCAGCTCCACGATCTCGGCGTCCGAGTACTGGCCGCCATCCTTGAGGAAGGTGACGACCGGGTCGCACGCGCGGGCGTACAGGGTGTACAGCACCACCAGGGGCGGCAAGGTGGGGTTGATCAAGCCCTGGCCCTGGGCCTGCACGATCCATTCCCCGATCTGGTCGCTGACAGTGACCAGCCCATTGAGGTAATCCTTGTTGGCCATGAGCACGGCGCGCAGGCTGGAGTTGCGGCTGGGCAGCAGTGGCATCTCGTTGGTGATGAGCCGCTCCAGCGACCAGCGCACCAGCGCCTGCAGCTTTTCCAGAGGCGGCATCTCTGCAGCAAGCCCATCAAGGTAAGTACGCACTCTCGCCAGAATCTGCACCATGGCTGCACTGCACAACTCTTCCTTGCTGCTGAAGTGCTTGTAGAGGCTGGCCTTGGCGATGCCGACCGCGTTGGCCACGTCGTCCATGGTCATGGCGTCATACGCCTTTTCGCCCAGCAGGCGGCAGGTGGCTTGCAGAATGGCCTCCTCGCGGGCGAGGTGCATCTGCTCTTTGAAAGAAACTTTGGTGGGCGGCGTCGACATGGCACGCATCTTATCCATTACGGTAAAAAAACAAATGCAGTAGTTGCATTACAACTACTACGTTCACGTCTTTACCGTCGTTTCGCCGACAGACCCATGCGTACGGATGCGAGCCAGTGCAGGCCAGCCGCTCAGGTCACCAGCGTGTTGGCCGCCGTCGCCTTCAGGGCTTCCGTCAGTGCGTCCAGCAGCTCCGACTCCAGATTCCAGCAGTGCCAGTACAGCTGAATGGGCAGGAAATGCCCCGGCACCAAATCCACCAGGCTGCCATCGGCAATCGGGCCCCGGGCCAGCAGTTCGGGCATCACACCCACGCCCCAGCCTGCCGACACGGCGCGCATCTGCCCTTCGGTGCTGGGCACGAACAGGTGGTTCAGCGCCACGCGCTTGAGCCCAAAGGTGCGCGCCACGAATTCGGCGGCCATATCGTCCTTGCGGTTGAACGACAGAAACGACACATCGCGAAAGTTGTGCGGCGTCAGCCCCTGGGGCAGGTGCTTGCGGGCAAAGTCGGCTGAGGCCACCGCCACGTAGTGCATGGCGCCCAGCGGCACCATCTTGCAGCCGCGCAGCGCCTGCTTGAGCGTGGTGACGCAGCCCAGCACCTGGCCCGAGCGCAGCCATTCCTGGGTGAAATCCTGGTCGTCGGTGATGATTTCGAGCGGCAGGCGCTGGCGCACCAGGTCGTGCAGCGCGCCCATGGCCCAGGTGGCAATGCTGTCGGCATTGATGGCGATGGAGATGCGCTCGTCTTCGCGTGAGCCCCCCGGGGCGCTGGGGGCCAGCTCCTGCAGGTCGCGCTCCAGGTCGGCGCGCAGCAGGCGCAGCTGCTTGGTGTGCTTGAGCAGCAACTGCCCCGCGCTGGTGGGCTTGAGCGGGCGGCTGCGCACGATGAGCACCGAGCCCACCTGCGCCTCCAGCGCGCGCAGGCGTTGCGACACGGCGGATTGGGTCACGTTCAGGCGCTGGGCGGCGCGCTCAAAGCCGCCCTCCTCCACGATGGCGGCAAGGCATTCGAGGGCGGCGGGGTCGTAAGTGCTCATGGCTGAAACGCTGCAAAAGGGACGGAAAACAGGCGGCCCAACATTAGCTGCCCTGATGAATTTTGATTAAGTTTAATTTTGCTTTTTGTTCAGCGCAATGTGCCGCACACTGCGCCCTCATGAAAACCATTGTCCTCGGCGCCGGCATCATCGGCATCAGCACAGCGTGGCACCTGCTCGAACGCGGGCATGAGGTGGTCGTCGTCGATCGCCAACCCGACGCTGCCCTTGAAACCAGCTTTGCCAACGCGGCACAGATCTCGGTGAGCTATTGCGAGCCGTGGGCCAACCGCGAAGCGCCGCTCAAGGCGCTCAAGTGGATGTTCGACAAAGAGGCACCGCTGCTGTTTCGCCCGCAGTTCGACTGGGACCAATGGCGCTGGGGCCTGAAGTTTCTGGCGCAGTGCAACGACACGGCGTTTGAGCGCAACGTGCAGCAGATTGTGGCGCTGGGCGCCTACAGCCACGCGGCCCTCAAGGACCTGGTGGCCAGCACCGGCATTGAATACAACCGCCTCGAACGCGGCATCGCCCACTTCTACACCGACCAGAAATCGTTTGACGCCGCAGGCCACGCGGTGGAGCTGATGCGCAAATTCGGCGTGCAGCGCCGCCTGGTCAGCCGCGATGAGCTGCTGAAGATCGAGCCAGCCTTCAAGGCCTATGGCGACAAGATCACCGGCGGCACCTACACCAGCACCGACGAAAGCGGCGACGCCCGCGTGTTCACGCAAGAACTGGCCCGCCGCTGCGCCGCGCGGGGTGCGCAGTTCCTGTACGGGCACGATGTGCTGCGCCTGAACAAGATTGGTGATGCTATTGATTCTGTAGCTGTTATCGCTCGCAACACGGGCGCTAGCGGCCAAAAAGACTTCATCCTCAAGGCCGATGCCTTTGTGGTGGCCTGCGGCTCGTACAGCGCGCCGCTGCTGCGCACCGTGGGCGTGGACTTGCCCATTTACCCCGGCAAGGGCTACAGCGCCACCTTCCCGCTACTCAAGCCCGAAGGCGCGCCCATGGTCTCCACCATCGACGACGGCAAGAAGATCGCCATGAGCCGCCTGGGCAACGTCCTGCGCGTGGCCGGCACCATCGAGCTGGGCGGCTTTGACATGAGCCTGGACAGCCCCGTGGCCCGCGCCCGCTGCCACATGCTGTCGCGCCGGATTGCCGAAATTTTGCCCGGCGTGTGCGACACCCGCACACCCGAAGAAGGCGGCAACCCCCAGTACTGGACGGGCCTGCGCCCCGCTACGCCCACCAATATCCCCTTCATTGGCCAAACCCGCGTGGGCAAGCTGTGGGTGAATGCAGGCCACGGCACGCTGGGCTGGACGCACGGCGCAGGCTCGGGCAAGGCCATGGCCGAGCTGCTGAGCGGCGAAGTGCCCGCGATGAACTTCGGCTTTTTGGGCGTGCAGGCCCCGCGCGCGGTGCGCGGCGCCGTGGCGGCCTAGCGACGACGCACCCGGCATGCCGCAGCTACCATCGGCGGCATGTCGAACACCACACCGCATTACCTCTTTCTCACCACATCCACCCGCGAAAGCGGCCACCTGGGCAACACCGAATGGCTGGCCCAGCAGGCCGCCGCTGCGCTGCCTGCGGGCACGGTGCAAACCTGGCACCACCTGGCGCGCATGCACCTGCCGCCGTTTGTGGACCTGCGCCACACCGTGGGCACCTACCCCGCGCCCGAGGGCGACCTGAAGACGCTGCTCGACGCGACGCTGGCGGCCACGCACATCGTGTTCGTGTCGCCCGTGTACTGGTTCAGCATTCCTTCGCCGCTCAAGACCTATCTGGACCACTGGAGCGGCTGGATGCGCGTGCCCGGGCTGCCCTTCAAGGAACAGATGGCCGCCAAGTCGCTACACCTCATCACCACCAGCGGCGACCGCGCCAAGGCCCAGCCGATGATCGACTCGGTAGAGCTGTGCGCCAAGTTCCTCTCCATGCCCTGGGGCGGCGCCCTGTGGGGCAAGGGCGGGCCGCCCGGTGCGGTGCAGGCAGATGCGCAGGCCGTGGCACAGGCCGCGCACTTTTTGCTATCAAAATAAGAGCTGCTAGCGCTTTCCATATCAGCGCCAGAGCCCGATTTCATTCAAAGCCAGGCCCGATCAACGCTGCAGGCCAGGTGGCTTCACCCCGGCCACAGCGTCGGCGCCCTCCAGCAGCCGGGTGTTCATCCAGTGGCGCAGGTCACGCCACATGGCGCGCACCTCGGCATCCGGCGGCATGCGCAGGGCGTGCTCCAGCTCGATGGTGAACACCGGCACGCCCCGGTGCAGGCCGCCGTAATGCCCCAGCGAGCCGGGGAACACGCCCAGCTTGTCCATGCGCAGGCGGCCCAGCCGCAGCGGCGGGTCGTGGGGGCCGTCAAAGTCCAGCACCCCATAGGGCGCGTGGATGCTGACCACCAGTTGCGGCTGAAACTGGTCCATCTGCTGGTGCAAAAAGCGCGATTCGGGCTCGGACAGCGGCGTGTGGCCGGGCCAGCGGCGCGGGTCGTTGCGGGTGCGCTTTTCCCAGTACACCGGGGCTTCCTCGGCCCAGCCGGGCGTGGGGAAGTTGCGGTTCAGGTCCACACCGCCTGCGTTCACACGCGTGGGTTTGGGGGCCAGCAGGCCGTCGGGGTTCAGCACAGGGATGAAGCGCCAGTGCACGGGCGCTGGCTCGTCCGCGTCCACCGCCCCCTCGGCCGCCGCCATGCCAATCCAGCGCAGGGCCAGCGATGCGGCGGTGAGCTCGTCGCCATGCATGGCGCCCACCACCAGCACGCGCAGCGGCTCTGCGTCGGGCTGGCCTTTGGCGGCAGCACCGGCGTGCGTCGGTACATCCCGCCAATACAGCGGCGCCCCCTGGCGTGACAAGGTACCACTGGCCTGCAACCGGGTGGCCACGCACTGCGCGCGCGACAGCCCAGGCAAGCGCGGCAGCAGCGTGGTGCAGGCGGCCTCAGCCACCTCGGGCAAAAAAGGCTCTGCGACCGCAGTGACCGGCGGGGAAGCTGGGCTGGCCGGGCGTGGCACGTCGGCCTGCAAGGCCCCCTTCTCAGCCTGGGCAGACAGCAGCGCCAGGCCCGAGGGCCCATCGCCCGCCCGGCCATACACCCCATCGGGCGCCGCCGTGGTGGGCCACAGTTGGGCAGGCCCCCACCACGCGGCGGCCACGCAGCCTGCGGCCAGCAAGGAGAAACCCAGCCAGCGCACGGCAGATGCGGGGGCTGGCGTTGGTGCGGCGGCGTTCAATGCAGCACCCGCTGCGTGGCCAGGAAGTCGAGCAGTGCCGCGTCGAACGCTTCGGGGTTTTCCAGCTGCGGCCAGTGGCCAACGTGCGGCAGGCTCAGGTGCCGGGCATCGGGCATCAGCTGGGCCAGGGCCTCCAGCGCGGCGGGCGGTGTGCAATGGTCAGCCTCACCACCCACCAGCAAGGTGGGGGTGTGCACGTTCACCCAGGCCTGGGCCCAGCGGTCAAAACCCTGCATGGCCTGCAAGGCGCGGCGGTAGGTGGCGGGGTGCACTTGCGCCAGCGCGTGTTCGGCCAGACGCACGCCTTCGGGCAAGGCGCCGGGGCCTATGCACTGGGGCACCAGGGTCTGCGCCAGTTGCTGCATGCTGCCGCCCGGCTGCTGCGCGGCGTCCAGCGCCCGCTCGCGCGGGGCCAGCCAGTCCTGTACGGCCTGGGCATCCAGCGCCGGGCCACCGGCGCACAGCACCAGGCGGTTCACCACCTCGGCGCGGCGCACGGCCACTTCCAGGGCCAGCATGGCGCCCATGCCGTGGCCCACCAGGGTGACGGGGCCGCACTGCAGGGCATCGATGAGTGCCACGCAGCTTTGCGCCAGGCCTTTGAAGGTGTAGGGCTCAATCGGCGCGCTGTGCCCATAACCGGGCATGTTCCACGCCACGGCGCGGTAGCCTGCGCTGGCCAGCATCTCCACTTGGGGGGCAAAGGTCAGGTAATCGCCGTCGGCGTCGTGCAGCATCAGCACCGTGGGGCCGGAGCCCAGGATAGAGAAAGTGGGAAGCAAAGCCATACAAAAAAGAGTGCCGGGTTGCCTGCGCCGCACGCGCGCGCAGGTGGCACTCCATAATAGTTCCATCCCCCTTTGATGCCGGCCCCGCGCCCGAACTTTGTGAACAGCCCCCTGCCCCGCCCTGCCCTGGCACTGCCGCCCAGCTTCTCCTCGCGCGAATTTCGAAACGCGCTGGGCATGTTTGCCACGGGCGTGACCATCGTCACCGCCCGCAATGCGGCGGGCGAGCTGGTCGGGCTCACGGCCAGCTCGTTCAACTCGGTGTCGCTGGAGCCCCCGCTGGTGCTGTGGAGCCTGTCGCATGGCGCCAGCAGCATGCCCGCGTTTGCCAATGGCTCACACTACGCCATCCATGTGCTGGCTGCTGACCAAAAAGCCCTGGCCGAACGCTTTGCCACGCGCGGCATTGACCGCTGGGCCGGCGTGGAACACTGCCCCGGCATCAACGGCGCCCCGTTGCTGGCCGGCGCTGCTGCCACGTTTGAATGCTTCAACCGCAGCCAGTACAAGGAAGGCGACCACACCATCTTCGTGGGCGAGGTCGAGCACTGCGAACACCGCGAAGGTGCGTCGCCGCTGCTGTACCACGGGGGCAAGTTTTACACCGAGCACCCGTTGTAGGGCTCGTCTTCGCAGCGCCTGACGCTACGGATTTAATAGCTGCTAGCGCTTATTCCATAAGCGCTAGCAGCTATTTTTGTTTCAAACCCCATCACTGCACCTGCAGCGTGGTCCCCAACACGAGCCACCCCGTGCTTGCCTGCCACTGCACGCCCGTCACGGCGCTGTCGGCATTGGCAAAGCGCACCGCGTAGGCGGGAGTGGCCGCCAGAGCGCTGGCGGCATCGGGTGCACCGATGTGCACGCGGTAGCTGCCGGGGGCCTGGGTGGCGGGCAGCGTGACCTCGCCAGCCCATTGCAGCGCCTCGCCCGGGCTGGCCTGCCGCAGGTCGGTGCCCGCCAGGGGCAGCACCGTCGCCTCGTTGGTGGCGCTGACCAGGGTCAGCGCCAGGTTGCGCGCATTCATCGGGCGGGCCCAGCCCTGGTTGCTGAGGGACACCTGCCAGGCCAGCGAACCGCCCGGCGTGGCCACGGCACCGTGTGTCACGGTCTGCAGCTGCAACCGGTAGCCCAGCTTGCGCGACACCTCAGCCATGCAGCCGCCCGCCTGCCACTGGGCGAAGAAGCCTTCGTAGTAGTCGCGGTTCAGGTAGGTCATGTGGTACGCCGCGCCTTCGCGCAGGATGTCTTCGCAGGCCATGCGGGCCTGGGCCGCCACGGGTGGGGCGCAGGTCTCGCCCCCAGCGCTCGTCACTGCGCTGGACTGCTGGGCGTAGGTGCGCAGCGTGGCCGACTGGGCGGGCGTGTCGGCCCAATAGGTGCCCACGTCGTCGGGGCTGGCCAGGAAGCAGTCGTTGTGCTGGCCAATGCGCGCCGCAGCGGTGGGGCTGGGCGCCAGCAATTGTTCCAGCGTGGGTGGCGTGGGGTACCACGCCGCCAGATCACCGGGGTAGCGCACCTGCAGCTGGCGGCTGGCGGGCACGGCCTGCAGCAACGCATCGCGCACGGCCGCCTTGTTGGCCGGAGTGGTGAGCTTGTTGGACGAGGTATGCCACTCGCCCCAGGCCCCGATGAAGCCGCCCTGCACCGCGGCAATCACATCCGCATTGGCCTGCAGCACCGGCTGCAGCTGGGTGATGTGGCGCTTGACGCGCGAGAGCGTGGCGTCCTGCGCGTTGAGATAGTCGGACTCGGTTTCAGGGTAGTTGTAGGCAAACCGCACCACGGCCTTGAGGCCCTGCTTGCGCAGGTTGGCAAAGCCCGTGTTCAGCTTGGTGAGGTAGGTGCTGGGCAAATCCCGCGTGCGGTAGGCGCTCAAATCGCCCGGGGTGTAGACGAGCCGCTGGCCGTCTGCCACCACGTAGGCGAGCGAGGTGGCGGTGATCTTGGAGGGGTCGGTCGCAAAGCGGTAGAAGCCGCGCTCGGGGTTGGGGAAGTCCTGGTCGGACGGGGAGAGGCTGACTTCGGCCAGCGGGGCGGTGGAGGCCAGCGCCATGGCCTTGCCCATGGCTTTAGGCTGGGGAACCTCTGCTACGGCGGGCGGCGCCCCCGGGCCGCCAAACGGAATGGTGACGCCGTCGTTTTCGGCCGAGCCGCCGCAGGCTGCCAGGGTGGCGCACACCAGAGCTAAGGCCGTCCAGCTCTTGCGCTTTGGGTGGTTCATAAGCCCTCCGCAATGGTTGACGCATTGTTACACCAACCGTTGCAGCGGGCACGAGCCCCGCGCGCCTTAGCGCACGGTGTCGGGCAACTCAATCTTCACTTCGAGCACTTCCAGGTTGTCCTGGCGCTCCAGTTGCACCTTGAGGTCTTCGGGGTTGATCTTCACGTACTTGGAGATGACGGCGACCAGCTCGCGCTGCAGGGCGGGCAGGTAGTCGGGCTCGGCGGCGCTGCGGCCATTGCGCTCGTGCGCCAGGATGATCTGCAGACGTTCTTTGGCAACGCTGGCGGTTTTTTTCTTCTCACCCAGGAGAAAGGAGAGGAACGAAGCCATGGCTTATTTGCTCCCGAAAAGGCGTTTGAAGAAGCCGGGCTTTTCTGCCTCGATGAAGCGCAGGGGCTTTTCCTGGCCCAGGAAGCGGTCGATCACGTCCTTGTACGCCTCAGACACATCACTGCCCTGCGCGTGGATGGCGGGCGTGCCCTGGTTGGACGACTGCAGCACCACTTCAGATTCAGGAATCACGCCGATGAGCTTGATGCGCAGGATGTCCTGGATGTCTTCCAGGCTCAGCATCTGGCCGTCTTCCACGCGGCTGGGGTTGTAGCGCGTGATGAGCAGGTGCTCCTTGACGGGCTCGCCGCCTTCGATGGCGCGCTTGGTCTTGCTGCCCAGCATGCCCAGGATGCGGTCGGAGTCGCGCACGGAGGACACCTCGGGGTTGGTCACCAGCAGCGCCTCGTCGGCAAAGTGCATGGCCATGAGGGCGCCACTTTCAATGCCGGCGGGCGAATCGCAAACGATGTATTCAAAGCCCATGCCGGCCAGGTCCGACAGCACCTTGCCCACGCCGTCTTGCGTGAGGGCGTCCTTGTCGCGGGTCTGGCTGGCGGCCAGCACAAACAGGTTGTCGCACTGCTTGTCCTTGATCAGGGCCTGATTCAGGTTGGCCTCGCCGTGGATGACGTTGATCAGGTCATACACCACGCGGCGTTCGCAGCCCATGATGAGGTCCAGGTTGCGCAGACCGACGTCGAAGTCGATCACGGCAGTCTTGTGGCCGCGCAGGGCGAGGCCGGAGGCAAAGCTGGCGCTGGTGGTGGTCTTGCCCACGCCACCTTTGCCGGAGGTCACGACGACGATTTTGGCCATGTCTTGTTAGTTCTCAGTGGGTTGATACGAATCGGATGGGGCCCATCAAGCCAGAGGCTCAATGATGAGTTTTTCACCGTCCAGGCGAACCTGGGCGGGCTTGCCTGCCACGTTGTCGGGCAAGGCGGTTTCTGTGGTGCGGTAGATGCCTGCAATGGAAACCAGCTGCGGCTCCAGGCAGGTGCTGAAAATGCGGGCCTCGGTGTTGCCCCGGGCGCCAGCAATGGCGCGGCCGCGCAGCGGGGCATAGACGTGGATGTTGCCGTCGGCAATCACCTCGGCGCCAAAGCTCACCACGGCCATCACCACCAGGTCGGCGCCGCGCGCATACACCTGCTGACCTGAGCGCAAGGGCTTGTCCACCACCACCGTGCCGGGGCCGGGCATGGGCACTTCGCGCACCACCTCCACCTCGCGGATCACTTCACGCACCACTTCCACGGGGGCGGGGGCTTCTGCACGGGCGGGAGGAGCGTCGGGGGCAGCGGCCAGACCGGCGGCGCGGGCGGCTTCCATCTGGGCGGGGCTGCCACCGCGCACAGCCACGGGCAAGGTGCGCTGCTGGCGCAGTTGCTCGGCAATCGCGGCAAAGTCGATGGGATCTTCGGCCTCGCGCACGGGCGCAAGGTCGATCAGCACGGGGTCAAAGTCGAAAAAACCGGGCGCATCGGCCACGCGCTCGGCCAGGTCCACGGCAAACTGCGCCGCGTCCGTGGTCTTAAGCACCACCGCCACCACGGGCAGTGAAGCACTTTTGAGGTCAAAACTGGTGCGGGATTGCGCCGCCGTTTCAGTGGCCATGGAGGGGAAGGTTCAATGGCTGCACCACCGGGCGCAACCCAAAGGCCTGAGTGTAGCGGCAGCGCATGGCCCGGCGGTGCACGGCGGGGCGACCGCTCACATTCGCTTGCATGAGAAGTTGCCCTGGAATGGACGCTCAGGCGCCCTCGCGCTGCCAGGGCGACAAATGCGCTCCGCAGTGCAGGCAGTAGCGCGCCTCGGGCAGGTGGCCTTCGGTCAGGCACTCGGGGCAAGTGCGGGTGGTGGGCACCTGCGGCGCCACCCCCCGCTGCGACGCCATTTCGGCCGTCACGATGCCCGTGGGCACGGCCAGCGTTCCCCAGCCCAGCAGCATCATGACGGAGGCGATGAAGCGGCCCATGTCCGTCTTGGGCGTGATATCGCCAAAGCCCACCGTGGTCATGGTGGTGATGGCCCTGTACACGGCCGTGGGGATGGACTCAAACCCGTTGCTGGGGCCTTCCACCACGTACATCAGGGTGCCCATTACCAGCACGATCATGAGCACCGCCGTCAGAAACACAGTGATCTTGCGGCGGCTGGCCCGCAGCGCCTGCCCCAGGCTGCTGTATTCGGTCATGTACGCCGTGAGCTTGAACACCCGGAAGATGCGCAGCAACCGCAACACACGCACGTCGATGAGCACATGGGCCTCGGGCAGCAGCAGCGCCAGATAAGTGGGCAGCAGCGCCAGCAGATCCACGATGCCAAAAAAGCTGGTGGCGTAGCGCAGTGGCTGGCGCACGCACAGCAGGCGCGCCACGTATTCGATGGTGAACAGCAGCGTGAACACCCATTCGGCGGCCCAGAACACCTGGTGCCAACGGGCCTGCAGGGCAGGTACGCTGTCAGCCACCACCACGGCCACGCTGGCCAGAATGAGCACGATCAGCGCCACATCAAACCACCGCCCCGCGCGCGTGTCGGCTTCAAAAATGATGGTGTACAGGCGCAGGCGCCAGCCCTGCAAAGCGGTGTCGGTGCCTGGGGTGTCGGGGCTGGAAGGGGCGTGAGGCATTCCGCTATTGAAACCCGAAGCGGCTCGGCTGTCACTTGACCATAATCAAGCGATGAGCCCCACCCGCAAAGCCCACCTCGACACTTTCGCCATCACCCTGCTGCTGGCTTGCTGCATGTTCTGGGGGTTCCAGCAGGTGCTGCTCAAGGCCACGGTGGCCGAGGTGCCGCCGGTGTTCCAGGCCTTTGTGCGCTTTGCCATGGCCACGGCGGCCATCGGCGCCTGGTGCCTGTGGCGCGGGCGGGTCGCCCCTGGCGCTGCAGCGCCGCCCGGCAGTTGGCGGGCCGGCCTGCTGGCCGGGGCGCTGTTTGCGGGCGAGTTCGCGTGCATCTACGTAGGTTTGCAATACACCTCTGCCTCGCGGCTAACGGTGTTTTTGTACAGCTCGCCCTTCTGGGTGGCGTTGCTGCTGCCGCGCTTTATTCCCGGCGAGCGGCTGTACACCTGGCAATGGCTGGGCCTGGCGGCGGCGTTTGTCGGCGTGGGGCTGGCACTGGGCGACGGGCTGGCAGGCCGCGCTGCTGGCGCGCACCCGCTGGCCTGGCTGGGCGATGCGCTGGGGCTGGCGGCGGGGCTGATGTGGGCACTGACCACGGTGGTCATCCGCAGCACGGCCCTGGCCCGGGTGGCACCAGAGCACCAGTTGCTCTACCAGGTGGCAGTGAGCACCGCCCTGTTGCCCCTGTTGTCGCTGGCGCTGGGCGAGACCTGGTCGTGGGACTTCAGCGCGTTTGCCTGGGCATCTCTCCTAGTTCAGGCTCTGGTGGGGGCGTTTGCGAGCTACCTGGCCTGGATGTGGATGCTGGCGCGCTACCCGGCCACCAAGATGTCTTCGTTTGTGTTTCTGACGCCGGTGTTTGCACTGCTGTTTGGCGCGGGCTGGCTGGGCGAGCCCATCACCGCAGGCCTGGTGGCGGCGCTGGGCCTGGTGGCGGTGGGCATTGTGCTGGTGAACCGCAAGCCCACGGCAGCCTGAATCTTCTGAAAATTGAGTAAAAACAGGCTCTTCTAGCGAATGCTAGTGATGCACTCGATAAATGTCGTACGTCGAAATCGTCGTTTACAGACGTGCGGCGATTTCCATCACTACTATTCGCTAGAAGAGCCTAAAAACAGCCTCTAGCGCTTATATAGCAAGCGTCAGCAGCTATATTTTCAATAGCAAATCAGAGCTTGGGAATGCGGATGCGGCTGATCATCAGCGAGCCGGACGCAGCAAACAGCAGCACCAGCGGGTGCAGCGTGAAGCCC
Organism: Acidovorax sp. IB03; assembly: GCF_016406015.1. NCBI lineage: Bacteria > Pseudomonadati > Pseudomonadota > Betaproteobacteria > Burkholderiales > Comamonadaceae > Acidovorax > Acidovorax sp. IB03. The sequence goes on from NZ_JAEFCH010000027.1 coordinate 12,312, forward strand.
GCCAACACCATGTTGCCGCCCCACAGGTTGGGGCCCACGGCCCCCTGGGCGGCGGCCAGCGCGAGCAGGCCCACCAGCACGATGGAGGTGGGAATGGGCGTGCCCTCAAAGTATTTCACCTTGCCATCATCGCCCGAGAGGTTTTCGGCCGTGACGTTGTAGCGCGCCAGGCGCGACACCCCGCAGGCCACGAAGTAGGCCAGCACCACGCGGTCATACAGGCCCTGCATGCCGCAGCCGTAGGCAATGATGGCGGGCGCCACGCCAAACGAGATCACGTCGGCCAGCGAATCCAGCTCGCGCCCCATGGCCGAGCTTTTCTGGCGCCAGCGGGCGATGCGGCCGTCCAGCACATCAAAAATCAGCGCCGCCAGCACCAGGGCGGCGGCAAAGTAGATGTGCACCACATCCTGCGTGGCCAGGTACGACATGGCTGAAAACAGTGCCCCGACGCCACAAACCGCGTTGCCAAGGGTGAACCAGTCCGCCAGATGGAATTCGCGGATCATGGAAAAACGTTTGGGGTGCTGGGGTGTGTTCATGGGAAGTGCGTCTGTGGAGCACAGTCAAAGCAAAGTTCAATTATGGGCGTGCAGGTCGCCAACGCCCCGGTATCTGTGGCGGCGCAGCGGGTTTCAGGCGGCCACCCTGCAGGTTAACAGCTGGACGAGTCCCCCAGCCGCTGCCCCACGCCCGGCACGGCTTTCTTCACCACAGCCAGTCGATACGCCTGGTGTCGCAGCGTACGGCTAGGCCGTTGGCAAGGTCTGCGCCCGCTCGGCCGCAAAGGCCACGTACCAATCCAGGCAGCCCGGGTTGGCCATCGCGTCCTTGTTCACCACCTTCTCGATGGGCTGGCCCAGCAGCAGCTTCTTGATGGGCAGCTCTTGCTTCTTGCCGCTCAGGGTGCGGGGCACTTCAGCCACGGCAAAGATGTCGTCGGGCACAAAGCGGGGGCTGAGCGCGGTGCGCACCGCCGCGTTGATGCGCGCGCGCAGGGCCTCATCCAGCGCCTGGCCGGGGCGCAACACCACAAACAGGGGCATGTAGCTCTCGCGGCCCAGGTATTCCAGGTCCACCACCATGCTGTCCAGCACCTCGGGCAAGGCCTCGACAGCGCTGTAGATCTCGCTCGTGCCCATGCGCAGGCCATGGCGGTTGATGGTGGCATCAGAGCGGCCATAGATGGTGCAGCCGCCGTTGGTGCCGATCTTGAGCCAGTCGCCGTGCCGCCACACCGCGCCCATGCTGGCGGGGCCGTCGCCACCGCCCGGCTGGCGGCCGTGGCCTGCGGGGTACATGTCAAAGTAGCTCGAGAGATAACGCGAACCGTCCTTGTCGCCCCACAGGTACAGCGGCATGGACGGCAGGGGCTGCGCACACACCAGCTCGCCCACCTCGTCCGTCACCGGCTGGCCCTCGGCGTTCCAGGCTTCCACCGCTGCGCCCAGCATGCGGCATTGCATCTCGCCGGGCACCTGGGGCATCTCGCGGTTGCCGCCGATGAAGGCGCCGCAGAAATCCGTGCCACCAGAGATGTTGTTCCACCATATTGGTTCGCCCCCACGCTCCCCCACTGCGTGTGGGTCGCTGCCCCCGGCTGGGGAAGGGCCCCCGGCTTGGCCGGTGCGGGGGGCCGCGCCTTGCTTGGGGCGGCCCGGCGCTGCGGCGTTGTCGCGCGTGCCCAGCGCCTCAAACTGCGCCGTGCCCCATTGCTGCACCTCGGGCGACAGCGGCGAGCCGGTGGTGCCCAGCGCACGGATGCGCGTGAGGTCGCCATAGTCACTCAGCGTGATGCCCGCCTTCATGCAATTGGCAAAGAATGCCGCGCCCGCGCCGAAGAAGGTCACGCCGGTGTCGGCCGCAAAGCGCCACAGCACGCCCCAGTCGGGGTGCTCTTTGCTGCCACCGGGGTTGCCGTCAAAGATGACGCAGGTGGTGCCCGAGAGCAGGCCGCTCATCTGCGCGTTCCACATCACCCAGCCGGTGGAGCTGTACCAGTGGTAACGCTCGCCGAAGCTGTTGGCCTCATAGCTGCAGCCAATGTCGTTGTGCAACACCTTCAATTGCAGCGCCACCAGCATGCTGCCGCCGTGGCCGTGCACGATGGGTTTGGGCAGGCCGGTGGTGCCGCTGGAATAGACGATCCACAGCGGGTGGTCAAACGCCAGCCACATCGGCTCAAAGGCCGCAGTTTCTGCGTCATTTCTGGCTGTAGCGCTCGCCCAGTTTGCGCAGCCAGCTATGGAAATTGAAGCATCCAGATTGCCCAGCAGCAGCACGTGCTGCAGGCTGGGCAGCCCGGCACGCAGCTCGGCCAGCACGCCGGTGCGGTCGTGGTCGCGCCCGCCGTAGCTCACGCCGTCCACGCTGATGAGCACCTTGGGCTCGATCTGGCGGAAGCGGTCGAGCACCGCGTGCGTGCCCATGTCGGGCGCGCAGATGCTCCACACCGCGCCAATGCTGGCAGTGGCCAGGAAGGCGATCATGGCTTCGGGCACGTTGGGCAGGTAGGCGGCCACACGGTCGCCCGGCTGCACGTCCTGGGCCTTGAGGTGCAGCGCCAGCGACGCGACCTGGCGGCGCAACTCGGGCCAGGCCAGTTCGCGGTGGTTGCCTTTTTCATTGCGGCTGATGATGGCGGGCAGGCCTGCGGCGTGCGCCGCATCGACGTGGCGCATCACCTGGCGCACATAGTTCACCTGGGCGCCCGGAAACCACTGCGCACCGGGCATGGTGTTTTTGGCCAGCACGCCCGTGTGGGGCGTGGGCGACTGCAGGTCAAAGTAGTCCCACACGCTTTGCCAGAAGGCATCCAGATCGGTGACCGACCAGCGCCACAGCGCGTCGTAGCTGTCGAACTGCAGGCCGCGGGTTGCGTGCAGCCATTGCTGGTACAGGCGGATTTGCGGAACGTAGGGCGGCGCGGTGCCCTGGGCCGATGTGCCCCGGCCGTGGGGAATGTGTTTTGTCTCCATGCCGCCAGCGTAGCAGCGCCGCTGTGAAGTAGCCACCCGGGGCAGTCACGCGGTTGACGGCTGACCAGGGCATCTGGCAGGCAGAGGGTTGCCTTGGTGCGGCGCGGCGGCGCCCAAAAAAAAGAGCCCCGCAATGCGGGGCTCTTTGAATGGAATTGGCCTCCAGCGCTTATTCAGAAAGCGCCAGCAGCTATTATTTTCATAGCATCACTTCTTGCCACCGGTCTTGTCGCGCATGCGGTCGGCACGCGAGCCTGGATCGGGGTGGGAGGACAGCATCTGGTCGAGCCCGCCCTGTTTGCCGCTGAGCGACGCCAGCTTGCGGAAGGCCGACTCCAGCGCCTTGACGTTGTACTTGTGCTTTTGCATGAAGGCCAGGCCGTAGTCATCCGACTCGGTTTCCTGGCTTTGCGAGAACTGGCTGTTGAACATCTTTTCGCCCAGCGCGCCCAGTTCGGAATCGGCCAGCTTGGCTGCCGTGCCGCTGGAGGCCGCCACAGCCTTGCGGCCAGCGGAGGCCATGTAGGCGGTGCGCATGGCGCTCATGGTGTGGGCGTGCTTGACGTGGCCGATTTCGTGGCCGATGACGCCCAGCAGCTCCTGGTCGTTCATCATGTCCATCAAACCTGCGTACACACGGATGGAGCCGTCGGCCGTCGCGTTGGCGTTCACATCCTTGCTCAGGTACACCTTGAAGTTGAGCTGCAGGCCGTCTTCATTGACGTGCTTGCGCGTCAGGCGCTCGAGGCGCTGGGCGTATTTGTTGTTAGGCGGCGCCAGCTTTTCGGTGCGGTCTCCATAGGCGCGGTACTGCAGTGCCACCGACTTGAGTTCCTCGTCCGAGACTGTCACGGCCTTGAACATATCCACCGCCGCGCCAACCTGGTTTTCTGTCTTGGAGCCGCCCGAACCCACTGCACCCGTGGTGTTCAAGGCCGAAACCACGGCCGACAGCCCGCTGGCCGAGCCCCCCTCGGTGGTCACACAGCCGGTGAGCGCCAGCGCGCACGCCAGGGCGTGTACGTCATTTTTTTCATGTTGATTCCCTCGTTGAAATAAGCACCGCCACGGGCGCTGCCACTGCCACTGCCACGGTGGTCATGGCAGGGCGCGCTCACCGTGGTGCGGTGGGATGTTGTTGTCAGAACGGCGCACCATTGTTCCATGCACCCGTGCCAAACGACTTCCCACCCCAGGCAATTGCAACCGTTCGTATCTTTCGCCTATGGTGTGCAACGCGTCGCCTTTTGTAACACCAGATGGGTGGATTGGGAGGGAAACACCCCCAGTCAGCTCATGTTACGTTACATATGTCACGCTTTGCGGGTGAACCGTGTGCACCCGCACCACAGCGTTTTTCCGGGCCCCTTTGATGCATTGCAAGGCACGGCCGCATACCCCGGCCCACAATGCCTGCTCCTTTTTTGCGCCAATGGCACACCCTCTCATGCACATGCACAGCGACGTACTCATCGTGGGCGCCGGGCCAGCGGGCCTGTCGCTGGCCATCTCTTTGGCAAAAGCGGGCTTTACCGCCACCGTGCTGGACCAGAACCCCACCGCCGCGCTGGAGCAGCCCGCGCCCGACGGCCGCGAGATCGCGCTCACCCACCCCAGCGTGGCCACCTTGCAGCGCCTGGGTTCGTGGGCGGGCCTGGCCGCCAGCGAGATGGGGCACATCCGCGCCGCCCATGTGCACGACGGCCCGGTGGGCGCACACAGCGCCATGCAATTGCAGGCGGCGCACGGCGCTGGCGCTGCACCCGCGCCATCGATGCCACTGGGCTTCATCGTGCCCAACCACGCCCTGCGGCGCACGGCCTATGGCGTGGCCGCCAGCACGCCGGGCGTGCGCATCGTGCCGGGTGCGCAAGTGCACCGGGTGGCCACCCTGCCCACGCACGCAGAGGTCGATTACACCGACGCTGCCGCCCCCGGCCAGGCCAGCCAGCGCCTGTGCGCACCGCTGGTGGTGGCGGCCGACAGCCGCTTTTCTGCCGCACGCCGCCAGCTGGGCATTGGCGCCCAGATGACCGACTTTGGGCGCACCGTCATCGTCTGCCGCATGCGCCACACCGAGCCCCACGCAGACACCGCCCACGAATGCTTTGGCTACGAACGCACGCTGGCCGTGCTGCCCCTGCCTGACGACGCAGCGGGCCGCCCGCAATGCTCGGTCGTGGTCACGGCGCAGGCCGCCGACGCCGCACGCCTGATGGCGCTGGAGCCCACCGCATTCACGGCCGAGGTGCAGGCGCAGTTCCAGCACCGGCTGGGCGACATGGAGCTGATCGAGCAGCGCCACGCCTACCCGCTGGTCGCCGTGTACGCACAGCGCTTCACCGGGCCGCGCTGCGCCCTGCTGGGCGACGCCGCAGTGGGCATGCACCCGGTCACCGCCCATGGCTACAACCTGGGCCTGGCGGGGGTGGAGCGGTTGACGCAAGCGCTGGAGGCCGCCCGCCAGCGAGGGCAGGACCTGGGCGACGCCGCCGCGCTGGCGCCTTATGCCCGCGCCCACCACCTGCACGCCTGGCCTATCTATCAAGGCACCAACGCCATCGTGCGGCTGTACACCGACGCCCGCCCCCTGCCCCGCCTGTTGCGGCAAGCGGTGCTGCAAGGCGCGCGGCACCTGCCGCCGCTCAAGGCGGCCATCGTGGGGCAGCTCACCGGCAAAACACCGGCCTGGCAAACGCCGCTGGCACGGCTGGGCACAGCCCTGGCGGCTGCCAGGCCAGGGCGCTGAAGGGCTCGCCGGGCCGGCACTTGGTAAAGCCCGGTTACGTTGATGGCGCGGTAGCCCGCGAAGGCGGCGCGCACGGGCCACTATGATCGGCAGCCGCGCGGGCAGGGCTTCTGCCCGGCCGTTGCGCTGCGGTTCCGCCGCCCTGCCCTCGGTCTTCCTCGCCTTACTTCACTGCTTTCACTGCCATGCCCACCCTGATGTCTGCCTGGCCCGCCGTGGCCCTGCTGCTGCCCGCACTGGTGCTGCTGTCGGCCGTTGTGTTCCTTGCCAAAGGCGACCGCCGGTCTTTTTCGTACCTGATGGCGCTGCTGGCCTGCTACCTGGTGGGTGCCCTGCTCATGGAGTTCTTCGTCTTCATGGCCGCCCGCATGGCGCGCCCTGGCACGGCGCAGGCCGTCCCGGTGCTGGGCGCAGGCACCAAGCAACTGCTGGAGACGCTGAGCAACCCGCGCTCCATCGCCGCTCCTCCCCTGTCACTGCCCGCCATCGCGGCGTATTCGGTGCTGGCGTCCTACCTCTGGGTGCTGGTGAGCTGGGGGCTGCACCTGCGCGGCAAGAAAGCGGGCTCGGGCAAGAAGAAGGCCAGCAGAAGCAGCCGCAAGCCCGCCAAGGCCTGAGAACCCGTCAAAAGACCGGGGCAGTCACTTGCCCATCAGCATGCCCACCACCGCGGCCACCCCGGCAGCGAAGAGGTCGCCAGTGATGGAATCTTCCGCTTCGCCGGAAAAGCGTTTTCTCTGCTGTTCGCGCTGCGCGCGGTTGCGGTCCCGCTCCAGCATCACCAGGGCGTCGGCCAGGTCGGGGGCGGAGGGCGCTGCAGCGGGCGCCGCCGCCACCCGGTAGCCTTCCAGCGCTTTTTTCACGGCCTCGGGGTCAATCAGCGAGAACGCGGCGCGGCAGTACGGGCAGGCGTGGTCTTTGCGAATGTCCACCGGCGAGCCGCAGCCGGTGCAGTAGATGGCGTCCACGCGCCGGGCCAAATCATCCACCTCCGCGCGCGTGAGGTGGCGCACAAAGCCCTTTTCGACCATGAAAGACGAAAACGCGCTGAAGCGCCCGTGCTGCTGCGCGCAGCGGTACACCATGTAGCGGCCGCTGCGCACCACGTCGAACGACGGCGCCAGCGGTCGCACGCAGCGCGGGCAGGCCAGCTGGCGCTGCAGGGGGCGGCGCTCGTCCGTGCGGTGCTGGTGCAGCAGCGTAAACAGCTCTACCACGGCCTGGGGGCTGAGCTTGAGGTTTTCGCGGTGGTCAAACCAGATGCCCTGGCACGCAAAGCAAATGTCCAGCTCCACCACGCCATGGCCCAACCCATGGTCGTGGCCGTCGAGCTGGTGAACCTCCATGGGCAGGCGGCAAGAGGGGCACAGGGGCGTGGGCTTCATGGCGGGCAGGGTGGCAGATGACTCGTCTCGCGCCCGAAGCGGGCGCAACGCCCCGCATCCTAACTGCTGCCCCGAAGCGGCCTGGGCGCCAACAGCCGGCCAGGCAGCGCCTTCACACGACGCAACAACAGGCAGAAATCCACTAGCATCCAGCACACGAATTTTTACAAGGAATACACCATGGGATTGATGGACTGGAAAGTCAAAAGCCCCGACGTGCTGCAGCAAGGCGGTGTCGTTGGCCCGGACGAGCGCCTGCCGTGGCCGCAAACGGCGGTGATGGGTGTGCAACACGTGATTGCCATGTTTGGCGCCACGGTGCTGGCCCCCATCCTGATGGGGTTCGACCCCAACGTGGCCATTCTCATGAGCGGGCTGGGCACGCTCATCTTCTTTCTGGTCACCGGCGGCAAGGTGCCCAGCTACCTGGGCTCCAGCTTTGCCTTCATTGGCGTGGTGATTGCGGCCACGGGCTACGCGGGCAAGGGTGCCAACGCCAATATCGGCGTGGCACTGGGCGGCATCATTGCCTGCGGCCTGCTGTACACGCTGATCGGCGCACTGGTGCAGGCCATTGGCACACGGTGGATTGAGCGCTGCATGCCCCCCGTGGTCACGGGCTCGGTGGTGGCGGTGATCGGCCTGAACCTGGCAGGCATCCCCATCAAGAACATGGCCGCGAGCAACTTTGACAGCTGGATGCAGGCCGTCACCTTCGTGTGCGTGGGCCTGGTGGCTGTGCTCACACGCGGCATGGTGCAGCGCCTGTTGATTCTGGTGGGGCTGATTGCCGCCAGCATCGTCTATGCCGTGCTGACCAACGGCATGGGCCTGGGCAAACCCATGGACCTGTCGGCCCTGGCCAATGCGCCCTGGTTTGGCATGCCCAGCTTTGCGGCCCCGGTGTTCAGCGGCAGCGCCATGCTGCTCATCGCCCCGGTGGCCATCATCCTGGTGGCGGAGAACCTGGGCCACATCAAGGCCGTGACAGCCATGACCGGCCAGGACCTGGACCGCTACATGGGCCGCGCTTTCATTGGCGACGGCATTGCCACCATGGTCAGCGGCAGCGCTGGCGGCACGGGCGTGACCACCTACGCCGAAAACATCGGCGTGATGGCCGCCACCAAGATCTACTCGACCGCGGTGTTCCTGCTCGCTGGCGTGTTCGCTCTGGTGCTGGGCTTTTCGCCCAAGTTTGGCGCGCTGATCCAGACCATTCCGCTGCCGGTGATGGGTGGTGTCTCCATCGTGGTGTTTGGCCTGATCGCCGTGGCGGGCGCCAAGATCTGGGTGGACAACAAGGTGGACTTCTCGCAGAACAAGAACCTCATCGTGGCGGCCATCACCCTGATCCTGGGCACGGGCGACTTCACGCTGAAGTTTGGTGAATTTGCCCTGGGCGGCATCGGCACCGCCACCTTTGGCGCGATCATTCTGTACGCATTGCTCAACCGCAAGGGTTGAGCGTTTACCAGCCTGCCGCCGCCTGCGCGGCAGGCTCACCCCAAGCGCCCGATCTCAGGGCGCTTTTTTCTGGGCCTTCTTTTCCTTGGCAGCCTTCCTGGACGGGGGCAGGCCCGTGCCGGGCAACACGTTGTGCTCCACATCCAGCCATGGCGGGTTTTCCGCGTACATGTCACTGACGAGCTGCTTGATGGCGGCGATGTACCAGGCGTTGTCGTTGAGCCGGTGGCTCAGGATGATGGGCGAGGTGATGCGCGGGTCATCGATCAGGCGGTAGTGCAGATCGCTGCGCAAACGCGCTGACGACGGAATCAGGCACAGCCCATACTCCGCCGCCACCAGGCCCAGGGCGGTCTGGATCTCCCGAACCTCGTGGATTTCTGAGGGGCGAATGTCCTGGTCGTTCAGAAAGCTCAGCACATGGTCTGCAAAACTGGGGCGGGGCTCCTTGGGGTAGACGATGAGCTTTTGCCCATTGAGCTCGCTCAGGCTGATGTGGCCAGCGTTGGCAGCCAGGGGCGAATCGGGAGGAATGGCCAGCACCAGCCGTTCTTCGCGCAGCACCGTGCGGGCCACCGAGGAATCGTTGCCCCGGATGCGGCCAAAGCCCACATCAATGCGGCCTGACTTCAGGGCCCCAATCTGCTGGGTGGACGTCAGCTCCACCGGCTGGATGTCCACATCGGGGTAATGCTGGCGCAGCTTGCGCACCAGCATCGGGAGACCACCGTACAAGGTAGAGGGCACGAACCCGATGGACACGGTCTCTCGCTGCTGCAGGCCAATTTGGCGGGTGGCCGTCTTGAGCTGGTCCAGCCGATTGATGATTTGCAGCGCCTGCTCGTAAAAAACGCGCCCCGCTTCCGTGAGCCGCAGCGGGCGGCTATTGCGCAGGATGAGCTGCACGCCCAACTCCTCCTCCAGCAACTGGATCTGCCGACTCAGCGGCGGCTGGGCGATGTGCAGCACTTCAGAGGCGCGGGTGAAATTGCGCTCGTTGGCCACAGCCACGAAATATTTGAGCTGACGGATGTCCATAAGGGTAAACCATACAAATGCAGGCAGATCACCCTGCAAGTGGTTGATTTTTATTGGTGTAACGCAGAACTATATCTTTTAGGTATGCAATAAGACCAATTTGGTGTTGGATTGGGGGAAGGCCAAGCTGTTCAATTCGCACCATGCAACACAGCCCCAGCCTCCCTCTTCCAGCCAGTGCGGCCGTGATTGAACGGGTGGAAACCTTCCTGGTAGACCTGCCCACGATCCGGCCACACCAGTTGTCCATGACCACCATGAACGGGCAAACGCTCATGCTGGTGCGCCTCTACTGCTCCGACGGCACCGTGGGCGTGGGCGAAGGCACCACCATTGGCGGGCTGGCCTACGGGGCGGAATCGCCAGAGGGCATGAAACTGGCCATCGACACCTACTTCGCGCCGTTGCTCGTGGGTGCCGACGCCAACCACGTGCCGGCCCTCATGGCTAGGCTCAACAAAGCCATCAAGGAAAACCGCTTCGCCAAGTGCGCGGTGGAAACCGCCTTGTTCGACGCTCTGGGCCACCGCACCGGGCTGCCCGTGTCGCAACTGCTGGGCGGGCGTGTGCGCGACAGCCTGCCCGTAGCGTGGACGCTGGCCTCCGGCGATACCGCCAAAGACATTGATGAAGCCGAGCGCATGCTGGCGCTGCGCCGGCACAAGACCTTCAAGCTGAAGATTGGCCGCCGCAGCGTGGCCGCTGATGTGGCCCACGTGGCTGCCATCAAGAAAGCCCTGGGCGACCGCGGCGCGGTGCGCGTGGATGTGAACATGGCATGGAGCGAGCTGGAGGCCCAGCAAGGCCTGGCCGGCTTGGCAGACGCAGGCTGCGAACTGGTAGAGCAGCCCGTGGCGTCTGCCGAAGCCATGGGACGCCTCAAGGGGCGCCATCCCATTGCCGTGATGGCCGACGAATCACTCACCGGCCCCGCTTCGGCATTTGCACTGGCACGCGATGCGGCCGCCGATGTCTTCGCCGTCAAGACCGAGCAATCCGGCGGGCTGCAGGCCGCACAACAGGTGGCGGCCATTGCCGACGCAGCAGGCATTGAGCTGTACGGCGGCACCATGCTCGAAGGCGCTGTGGGAACGATCGCTTCCGCCCACGTGTTTGCCACCTTCAAGCACCTGCAGTGGGGCACCGAACTGTTCGGCCCGCTGCTGCTGACGGAAGAGATCCTGGCAGAGCCCCTGCAATACCGGGATTTCGAACTGGCGGTGCCCACGGCGCCCGGCCTGGGCATTGCCCTGGACGAAGAGCGCGTGCAGTACTTCCGACGCGACAAGAAACGCAGCGGCCTGATAGCCGCTGCCCAACCCACACCGCAACCACAGATTGCATGACGGATGGGCCCCGTCACCGCTGGCCCGCTTTACCTTTCACAACGACCCCCAGGAGATCTCCCCATGGCCATCCAAATTTTCAACACCCCTGAAGTCCAGGACTTCCTGCGTCTGGCCAGCGGCCTGAACCAGAGCGGCGGCAACCCACGCGCCAAGCAGATCGTGCACCGCCTGCTGTCCGACCTGTTCAAAGCCATTGACGATCTGGACATCACCTCGGACGAATACTGGGCGGGTATCGCGTACCTGAACACCCTGGGCGCTCGTGGCGAAGCCGGTCTGCTCTCCCCCGGCCTGGGCCTGGACCATTTCCTGGACATGCGCATGGACGCCAAGGACAAGGAACTGGGCGTTGAAAATGGCACGCCCCGCACCATCGAAGGCCCTCTGTACGTGGCCGGCGCGCCGGAAGCCAAGGGCTTTGCCCGCCTGGACGACGGCAGTGATAAGGCAGGCCACACGCTGATCATGCACGGCACGGTGTACAGCGCGGACGGCAAGCCCATGCCCAACGCCAAGGTTGAAGTCTGGCACGCCAACACCAAAGGCTTCTACTCACACTACGACCCCACTGGTGAGCAAAAGGCCTTCAACATGCGCCGCACCATCATCACCGACGACCAGGGCCGCTACAAGTTCCAGAGCATCGTGCCCCAAGGCTATGGCTGCCCGCCCGATGGCCCCACACAAGCACTGCTGAATCAGCTGGGTCGCCACGGCAACCGCCCCGCCCACATCCACTTCTTTGTCACGGCTGAGGGCCACCGCAAGCTGACTACACAGATCAACATCGACAGCGACCCACTGTTGAACGATGACTTCGCCTGCGCCACGCGTGAAGGCCTGGTGCCCGCACTGGTGGAGCGCACGGACGCAGCCTCCATCCAGGCCAACGGCCTGAACGGTCCTTTCGCAGAGATCGTGTTCGACTTCAGGCTCAGCAGCCTGGTCAACGGCGTTGACAACCAGCTGGTCGACCGCCCACGCCTGGCGGCCTGACCCTCCTGCGGCGGTAGCGCCACGGTGCACTACCGCCGGCTTCGCCCTTTAGCGCCCCCTTTGAAAACCGCGCCGCACGCGCGGGGGTGGTGGCCTTCTTCACAGCAGGCACCCTGGCGATTGCGCTGCTCGGCTTCAAGAGCCCCATGCCTGTGCTGTATCTGCTGATCTTCATCGCAGGCGCCACCACCATCGGCACGCAGATCCTGCTGTACGCCAACACGGCGCAGTTCTACCCGCTGGCCATGCGCTCCACCGGTCTGGGCTGGGCTTCGGGCGTGGGCCGCACCGGCGCCATCGTGGGGCCGTTGTTGGGCGGCTCGTTGCTGGCTGCTGCTTTGCCCCTGCAAATGAACTTCCTGGTGTTCGCAATCCCTGGCTTGGTCGCCGCGTTGGCCATGGGTTGCTTTATTCTGTTCAACCGCCGCAGCGCTACCCCCTTGGTGGCACCTGTTGCAAACCCTGCGAGCCGACGAGCGCCAACGGCCGTCTCTGGCTGAGCGCAAAGTATTCCGCGCCCATGCATGAAATCCCCAGCGCCCCTGGCGCCGGGGATTTTTGGCGTTTGCCACCCCCTAAGAAACTGGAGAAACCATGAGCAATCCCCCAAGCCTCCTCACCACAAGCCGTGGCACCTTCCGCGTTGCCATCGACGGCAGCCCTGACGCACCTGCCTTGGTGTTGAGCAATTCATTGGGCACCACGCTGGAGATGTGGGATGCGCAAGTGGCCGCGCTGTCCGCCAGCCACCGCTTGATCCGCAACGACACGCGCGGCCATGGCGGCAGCCTTGTCACCCCAGGCCCCTACCGCATGGACGACCTGGGTCAGGATGTGCTGGCGCTGCTCGATGCGCTGAACATCGACCAAGCATATTTCTGCGGTATCTCGATGGGCGGCCACACCGGGCTGTGGCTGGGGGTGCACGCTGGCGCACGCATGCGCGGCATTGCCGTGTGCAACAGCGCTGCCAAGATCGGCACCGCACAGGCATGGCAAGAGCGTGCCGCCACCGTGCGCAGCCAGGGTGCCGCCGCCATGCAGGCGCTGGCCGATTCCGCACCCGGCCGCTGGTTCACCCCAGGCTTTACCCAAACCCATCCAGACATCGTCCAACGCGCGCAGGCATGGATTGCAGGCATCGCTCCCGAAGGCTACGCCGCCTGCTGCGAAGCCCTGGCCACGTCGGACCTGCGGGAGAGCATTGGCCGCATTGCAGTGCCCACGTTGCTTCTGGCCGGCGCAGATGACCCGGTGACCACAGTGGCCGACGCCCAGGCCATGCAGGCCAGCATCGCCGGTTCTTCGCTGGCTGTCGTGCCTGCGTCGCACCTCTCCAACCTGGAAGCGCCACAGGCCTTTGAGCAAGCCGTGCTGGATTTTCTGGCCCACGCGGCCAAGGCTTGAGCGCCATCGGCAGCCTTGGTGAGGGAATGAGGGACCACCGGAACCTGGCGCGGTGGGGGCAACTGACTTTGAAGCAAGTGCCAAGGGTTGACCCACCCACTCGGGTTAACCCCTAAACAAGGCGAGGCTTTTTGTTAGCATTCCGCTTCTTTGAAGCGACGCACGGGTGCTCACGGTACGTGAGCCCTGTTCGATTGCCCCACCTCCCCCCACCCTTTCTTCGCTCTCTCCCATGTCACTTGCCGACCGGGTTTTGTACCCAGACTTTCTTTCGCGCATCGTTACTGCAGACGAAGCGGCTGCCAAGATCCCCGCAGGTGCCCATGTGGGCATGAGCGGCTTCACCGGGGCGGGGTACCCCAAGGCGGTTCCGCAGGCCTTGGCGCGGCTCATCCAGCAGCAAAACGCTCAGGGCAAGCCCTTCAAGATCGGGCTGTGGACGGGTGCTTCCACTGCCCCCGAGCTGGATGGAGCGCTGGCCCAGGTGGACGGCATTGACATGCGCCTACCCTACCAGTCCGACCCCACCTGCCGCAAGCAGATCAATGCCGGGCAAATGCAGTACGTGGACATCCACCTGTCGCACGTGGCCCAGTTCGTCTGGTTCGGCTTTCTGGGCAAGCTGGATGTGGCGGTGGTGGAAGTGGCGGGGGTGCTGCCCGACGGGCGCCTGATTCCGTCCTCGTCCGTGGGCAACAACAAGACCTGGCTCGACCAGGCGGACAAGATCATTCTGGAAGTGAACACCTGGCACAACCCGGGTCTGGAGGGCATGCACGACATCTACTACGGCACAGATGTTCCGCCCAACCGGAGGCCCATCCAGATGACGGAGCCGCACCAGCGCATTGGCGAGCCCTACCTGCGCTGTGACCCCTCCAGGGTGATTGCGGTGGTCAAAACCCACCAGCCCGACCGCAACTCGGTGTATGCCGCGCCTGACGACACGTCCAACCGCATTGCCGGCCACATCATCAATTTCCTGCAGCAAGAAGTGAAGCTGGGCCGCCTGCCCGCTGACCTGCTGCCGCTGCAGTCGGGCGTGGGCAACATTGCCAATGCCGTGCTGGCAGGCCTGAACGCCGGGCCTTTCGAAAACCTCACCGCCTACACCGAAGTGCTGCAGGACGGCATGCTGGACATGCTGCGCTCGGGCAAGCTGGCCAGCGCCTCGGCCACGGCCCTGTCGCTGAGCCCCGCCGCAATGCAGGACTTCAACGACCGCATCGACTACTACAAAGAGCGCATCGTGCTGCGCCCGCAGGAGATCAGCAACCACCCCGAGCTGATTCGCCGCATGGGCCTGATCGCCATGAACGGCATGATCGAGGCCGACATCTACGGCAACGTGAACTCCACGCACATCATGGGCTCGGCCATCATGAACGGTATTGGGGGCTCAGGCGACTTCGCGCGCAACGCCTACCTGTCGATCTTCATGACGCCTTCGCTGGCCAAGGACGGCGCCATCTCCTGCATCGTGCCCATGGCTTCGCACGTGGACCACACCGAGCACGACGTGCAGGTTCTGGTCACCGAACAAGGCTTGGCCGACCTGCGCGGGCACTCGCCCACACAGCGGGCTGAAATCATCATTGAAAAATGCGCCCACCCGGACTTCCGCCCCGCCCTGCGCGACTATCTGGCACGGGCGCGCAAAAGCGCCCTGGGTCAGCACACCCCCCACCTGCTGGGTGAGGCGCTGTCCTGGCATCAGAAGTACGTGGAAACAGGGTCGATGCGCTGAACGCTTGATCCAAGGCGAACGCAGGGTCTGCAAAGGGGCTTAATGAAAAGCTCAGTCATTTTGTAAAGCAAGGGTTAACCCTAGTTCTATTGGGCTTGTGGCTTTTCAAGCTCTCCGATTCTTTTACGACACAGGCCGGCCTCCATCAGAGGCCGGCTCTTTTTCTTTGCGGATACAAACCATGCAACGCCGTCAATTCACCCAATCGCTGGTGGCCGCCAGCACAGGCCTTTTCTGGGCAACCTCTTCCCGCGCAGTGGGTTTGCAAGACCCCATGGACAGCAAAACGGTTTCGGTCGGCTGCTCGCTGGGCGCTACGGGCCCTCTGGCCAGCCTGGCTCGCGAACTGAAGCAGGGCCTGGACGCAGGCCTGGAGCGTGCCGGCCGTGAACTTACCCGCGGCAAGCTGCGCGCGACACTCGCCAGTGTGCGCAGCCACGACATGGGCGGGATGACCGTGGACTACAGCAACGGCGCGCCGTATGTCGGCTCACGGTTTGTGGACTTGGGAATTCTCGGAGCCAACGGCCGCATGGTCGGTTAACGGAATGCGTGCCGGGTGGGCGTTCCGTCTCAGGTAGCACATGGCTACGACAAGACGGAACAACGGCGCCAGGGGCGCTGTGTCAGCAGCCCTTAACCCACAAACCGCCCGGCTCCATTCAACACGCCCATGTCCACAAAACGCGAACCTACGTAGGGGGCCTGGCCGGAGTAATCAATCACCAGTCCACCCAAGTCCAGGTTGCGAATCCCGGCCAGTGCGGTGCGCAGCTTGCTGCGGGTAGGGTCGGCCCCGGCGCGCTCCAGCCCCTCGGCCAGCACGCGGGTGTTGGTGTAAGACTCGAGCGTACCCAGGTTGAACTCCTGAATACCGCGCGCCCGCATGGCGGCCTGGTAGTCACGCACCAGGGCTGTCTTGGCGCGAGTGGGATCGGGCATGACCATGGTGAGGGCCAGCCCACTGCCCGCATCGCCCAGCTGCTTGAGACCTTCACTGGTCAGCGTGACGCTCAGGCCCGCCATGAGCACACCGGGGTTGTTCGTCTTGAGCCCGCGTACCAGCTCCACCGAAACGGCACCTGCCGTGGCCAGCAACACGGCGGCAGGTCGGGCCTGGCCCACCTTGGCCAGCACATCGCTCAGGTTCTTGCCATCGGTGGCCAACGCGACTTGCACCAGAGGCTTGAGGCCTTGCTCCGCCAGGAAACGGGTGGAGTCCTCCAGCATTTCGCGGCCGTAGGCGTTGTCCAGGTAAACGACGCCGATGTCCTTGAGGCCCATGCCGGCCAGACGTTGCACCAGGCGGCGTACTTCGTCGGTATAGCTGGCGCGCACATGGAACACGTTGCGGGCGCCCTTGCGCAGGGATGAAGCCCCGGTGAATGGCGCCACATACGGGATGCCCGCGTCCTCAATCATCGGCAGAATGCCCGCGTTGTTGGGCGTGCCCACGCAGGACATCAGCGCAAAGGCACTGCCCTGGCTGATCATCTGCTGGACGTTTTCGGTGGTGCGCTGCGGCACGTAGCCGTCATCCAGAATCTGCAGTTGCACCATGCGGCCGTGGATGCCGCCACGCGCGTTGATCTGCGCCAGCGCAGCTTCTGCGCCTTGCTTGATGTCGCGCCCAAACCCGGCCAGGGGGCCCGTGAGGGAGGCCGAGCACCCAATCGTCAGGCTCTTGCTGCTGATGCCTGCGTCTTGCGCAAAAGCATGGCGCACCAGCGCAGGAGCAGCCAGGCCGGCGGCCAGGCGAGGGGCAATAGTGACAAATTGGCGACGCTGCATAAAAAACAAACTCCCGAGAATTCAACGCAAAGGCTCGCTCCCTTTTTGGAGCAACTAATCAGTGTACGTGGGGGGTTTCCCCTCGCACCACCGAGCCAACCCTTAGAACCTGTTCACAGTCTTTTTGGAGATTGCATTGGAGTGCAATCGGGATGAGTGGATGCAACGGATGCGCCGCATGGGCTGGTGCCCATGCAAGCAGCCGGGGCGCCAAAGCTCCAAGTTCATCGGCCCGATTTCACTCCAACCCTTCGGGCAAGCGGCTTGCCGGGCGGTCTGCGGTGTTACACCGCTTGCCAATAGCACGGGCCACCTTGGATGAATGTGGGCCGCGCGCTGCGCCTAGCAGCCCATCCCCGCCAGACACTTGTGCAACTCCAAAAAGACTTTGAACAGGTTCTTCGAGCCTGCTGATAATCTTTGCGTCGCCCCAGGCACAGTTACTGCGGGCATCTGTCCTTTCATCCCCCTCGCTGGAGCCCCACACACCATGTCCATCTGGAAGAAACCCATCTCTGTTGAGCAACTGACCGCGAGCGGCGCCAACACTGCCGTCAGCCACCTGGGGATCGAATTGACAGAAGTGGGCGACGACTTCCTGCGGGGCCGCGTGCCGGTGGACGAGCGCACGCGTCAGCCTTTCGGGCTGCTGCACGGTGGAGTCAGCGTGGTGCTGGCTGAAACTCTGGGTTCCATGGGCGCCTTTTATGCCAGCCCTGAGGGCCACCGCGCCGTGGGGCTGGACATCAATGCCAACCATTTGCGTGCCGCTACCAGCGGCTGGGTCACCGGCACGGCCCGCCCGGTGCACATTGGCCGCACCACACAGGTGTGGCAAATCGACATGGTGAACGATGCGGGTGAGCTGACCTGCGTGTCACGCATCACCATGGCCGTGCTCGCACCCAAAGGCTGACGCGCTGGGGGCCGCCCCTGCTGCCCCATGCAACAAAGCCCGCAGGCCGAAAGGTCTGCGGGCTTTGTTTTGCCATGTGCCGCCTGGGGCGGCAATAGATCAGTGTTCGCCTTGAACGGTCTGGTCAGCCTTGTGGGCGGCAATGGCTTCGGCTCGAACTTCAGCACGGCTGCGGGCGCTGTTCACGGCGGCAGCGCTGTAGGCCACGTCAGAGCCTTCTGCATCGTGGGGCATGCCGCCATTGACACGCGCTGCTTGCAAGTCAGCGATCACGGCGTGGCGGGTCAGTGCGCTGGCAGTGGATGCTGCAGCAGGGTAGTTGGAGTTGTCGCCAAAGGCACCGGAAGATTGGGCATGGGCAGCCACAGAGCCCAGGGCAAACAAGGAGAGAGCGGCGATAGTGCGGAAGTTCTTCATGATCAAAATCCTGTCTTACAGATCAACATTCAGATGCGGTCCCCGGCGTTCCACTTTCGCGGAAGCCGCCGGTTTCGACCTGCGTCGATGAGTGGCAGTTGAACGTGTCGCTCATCGATGGGAGTGACTGTATCTAGGGTTACTACGGAGATAAACCGCCTCCCGCGGAACTAAATGTTCACAATACTGAAATAATTCATCAGGAACTTTCTGATTCGATCCATTTTCAACATGGATAAATACCCACCTCCACTGTGGGCAACAGGGCTGTGGTAAGCCATGCCAGCCATCCAAAGTCAACGGCGCGCCGTTGCAACGCACCGCAAGACAGACATGCGAGACCATGTGCAGACAAAGCACTGAGCCCCCCAGAAAGACAGGGCATACGCATCGAACTGAATGAAAAACGCCACCCCGTGCAACCAGCGCACGGGGTGGCGTGATTCACATCAGCCAGTCGCTCTGGCGCCTAAAAACGCCCCACCAAAGAGACCCCGACCAGCGGGGCGGTCTTGAAACTCTGCTTCTTGATCAAATTGCCGGAGGCATCTTCCAGCCGCAGCTTGCCGCCCACCACGGCACCGCCGTACAGGTGCAGCGCCATTTGCGGGCCTAGATTGCGCGTGACGCGCAAGAACAGCGGCACCCCGCTTTCCTCACCCACACCCCCAGGGGCCGAGGCACGGTCATTCAACCGAAAACGCACGCTGCGGTAGGCAACGCCTACGCCTGCGGTCCAGTCGCCGTCGAAGCGGTAGTCCAGCTCCAGCCCCGCTATGCCGGCCGGGCTGCTGGGCAGCGGATTGACCAAGCGCCAGCGGTCGTTCAGGCGCCAGTCCACGATCACCACCGGGAAGACGCTGGTCTTCTCGATCTGGTCGTACACCCCCAGGCCCACCCCCAAGCGGTTGCCGCCGCCAAACTGCTTCACCCCCGACACCATGGCGCCCCAGACCCGGGACTCGCTGTTGCTGGCACTTTTCTCGCCAAACCAGTCCACAGAAGGGGCGACGGTCAGGCTCCAGTCGTTGGACAACGCCCAGGACACCGGCACCGATACGCCGTAGCGCCGCACGTCGCCCCAGGGGGCTTGCGCCCCAAAGGCGCTCACGTTGTCAAACGAATAGTCGTACTGGTCGTAACTCAGCGTCACGCCGATGCGGTTGCCCGCGCCCCAGGTGGTGGAAGCGCCACCGCGCACGGTCACGCCGTCCACCTTGAAGCGGCCGCCGTCGTCCACATCGCTGTTTCCCTGGTACACCGGGCTGACCGAAACAAAGGGCTGCCATGCACCGTTTTGCGCATGGGCGCTGGCTGCCAGACCCAACGTGGCACTCGCGACAAGCGCGCTGGAAAGACGAGATAAACGCATGGTTGGACGGAGATGAGTGAAGACCGGCGCATTGGACACCAAGCCCGTGATGTCGTCAACACGGGTGCCATGAATGCCCGAGCGGCGAAGGGGCACGGGCTCGCGCGGGTCGGCGCCGCCCCAGGACGATGGCGCACTGCCGATATGGTCAGGCCTGCCAACGACACCAGCGCCAGAACGTCGCGCGGCTCACGCCCAGAGCGGCCGCCGCTGCGCCCGGGTGGCCTCCATGCGCCTCCAGGGCCGCCAGCGCCTGCTCGCGGCGGCGCTGGTGCTTGTCAGTCGGAGGCGAGAGGGTGGGTGTGAGCGCTGCAGCGCCTGAGGATGCACGCTCGGGCTGGGCCGCCAGGTCGCTGGGTGCCATCAGCAGCTCGGGGCACTCGCTTTGCAGCTCGCTCCAATCCACGGTGTCCATGCTGCGGTGCGATGCCAGATGCGCCGCCAAGCGGTCGCACAGGTTTTCCAGCTCGCGCACGTTACCGGGCCAGCCGTGGCGTTGCAGGGCGTCGCCCAGGCGATGCAGCACGGCCTCTGCGGGGGTGTGCGTCACACCCAGCCGGGCCAGGCTTTGGCGTAGCAGGTGCTGCGCCAACGCTGGGATGTCTTCCCTGCGGTCCCGCAACGCGGGGAGCTGCAATCGGAGGGTGTTGAGCCGGTAGTACAAATCCTGGCGGAAGCTGCGCTGGGCCACCAGATCTGTCAGGTCCTGGTGGGTGGCGGCAATCACGCGCACATCGACCGGAATGGCGTGATTGGCGCCCAGGCGTGTGATCCGGCGTTCCTGCAGCACACGAAGCAGCCGTGTTTGCAGCGTCAACGGCATGTCGCCAATTTCGTCGAGAAACAGGGTGCCCGTGTGGGCCGCCTCGAACAGGCCGCGCCTGCCGCCACGGCGAGCCCCCGTGAAGGCGCCCTCCTCATGCCCAAACAGCTCGCTCTCCAGCAAAGTCTCCGGGAAAGCCGCGCAGTTGATGGCCACGAACGGTCGGGTGGCACGGGGGCTGGCGTTGTGGATGGCTTGTGCGAACAACTCCTTGCCGGTGCCACTCTCGCCCGTGATCAACACATTCAAGGGCGTGGCTGCATACCTGCGCGCGCTGGCCACTGCGCGCAGCAGGGCCGGGCTGGAGCCCCGGAGGCTCTCGAAGTGGTAGCGCGCGGCATGGTCCGCTCGGCGATGCTGAATGCGCAGGCTGTTGTCCGCTTCGTGGATGGTGCTCGCGTCGTACAGCGTCAGCGCCGCACCCATGGTGCGGCCATGTTCCTGGATGGGGGTGCGATTGGCAATCCAGTCGCGGCCCTTCAGGCGCAACACCACCCCATGCTCGGCCTGCCCCCGCTCCAGCGTGGGTTGCAGCGAGATATCAGAAGTCACCGCGCTCAGCGGCGTGCCCAGGCGCGGGGCTTGCGAAAGCCCCAGGATGCGCTGCATGGCAGGGTTGATGGCGATGATCTGCTCGGACTGATTCACCGCCAGCACCGCGTCTTGCAGCGTGCGCAGCACGGTGTTGAGTTGCTCATACCGCCCGGCCTCCAGCCGCGCCACGCGCGCCAGTTCCAGCGCATCCTCAAACCCCTGCCGGATGCTGGCGCGCGAATACGCCAGCAAGCCCACCAACCCCGCGTTTTCGGCCAGCTCCACCACCAGGCTGGAGCCCACCACCACTTCGATGCCGTCAGCGCGCAACTGCTGAATGCAGGCGCGCGCCGAATCGGGCGTGTGATAGGCGTACTGCCGCAGGTCCACATTCAGCAGGCTCTTCACGGCCTCCAGCTCTGGCAGCGTCTGGCCGTACATCACGATGCCCACACGGCTGGCCTTTTCTCGGGCGCGGATCAAGGCTTGCAGGATGTCAAAGCCGCTGAGCTGGATGGTGGCCACCGGCGCACTCAACCCCCGGCGCAGCAGACTGGCATTGGATCCGGCACTGACGAAAGCGTCCACCTGCCCGCGCTCCAGGCGCTCCCGGGCCAGGTCCAGGGCCACATCGAAACTGCCGTCCACCACCTCGATGTCGGCGCGGTCCCTGTACTCCGCAATGATCGGCATCGCCATCTGCCGAATCTGCCGATAGCTGACAAAACACAACCGGGGCAGCCCCGTCGCGGGGTACAGGTCAGCCCTCATGGGAACAACGGGCGTTAGCCGCCCTGAGATTCAACACAGATTGCATGGTGCCGCCAGATGTTTCATTTTTTAGGTGACTCACTGTGCCGATTGTTTCACATCACCCTCACAATGAAACGCCACGAGACAAAAAGCGTTTCAAAACGCCGTTTCAAGCCCCATCCAGGCTTGGCATGGCTCGTGCGTAGGGCTGGACACAACATTGCCGATTCCGGTGCCCCCGCAACCTTTACGTTTTTCTTCATGACCCAACACCTTGCTTCTTCCCAACCCACAGCTGCCGCGCCCCGCACGCTGCGCGAGCGCCTGTCCCAACCCGGCCTGGTCACGGCGCCGGGCGTGTACGACATGGTGTCCCTGCGGCTGGCGGACACCTTTGGGTTCGATGCGCTGTACATGACCGGCTTCGGCACAGTCGCATCGCACCTGGGCCTGCCCGATGCGGGCCTGGCCACCTATTCGGACATGGTGGGCCGCGTCAAAGCCATGGCAGGCATGGCGCGCACCCCGCTCATCGCCGATGGCGACACAGGCTACGGCGGCCTGCTGAATGTTCGCCACACCGTGCAAGGCTACGAAGCTGCAGGGGCGCAGGCCATCCAGCTTGAAGATCAGGAGTACCCCAAAAAATGCGGGCACACCCCCGGCCGGCGGGTCATCCCCATGGAAGACATGGTGCGCAAGATCCGCGTGGCGGTGGAGAGCCGCCAATCGCCCGACTTCCTCATCATCGCCCGCACCGATGCGCGCAGCAGCCTGGGCCTGGACGAGGCCCTGCGCCGCGCCGAGGCCTACGCACGCGCCGGGGCTGACATTCTGTTTGTGGAGTCGCCCGAAAGCGAGGAAGAGATGCGCCAGATTGGCCGCAGCGTGGACAAGCCCTTGCTGGCCAACATGGTCGAAGGCGGGCGCACCCCGGTGCTCCCCCACGAGGAACTGCAGGCGATTGGCTACAAGCTCGCCATTTTCCCGGTGACGGCACTGCTCGCGGCCACCCAGGCCATGAAGCAGGTCTACACCCAGTTGCAGCGCCAGGGCTCCTCGGCAGCGGGCAGCACCGCGCTGATGCCGTTTTCAGAGCTGACCCAGCTGATGGGCTTTGAAGACGTCTGGGCCTTTGAACGCCAGTACGCCGAAACGCCCTGAGGCGCTCACGGCACTGACTGCCGCGCCGCACACCGCGCACCCCATTCCCATAAATACATCAGGAGACAACCATGAAGCTTTTGCCCCTCTCGAACCGCCGGCGCCACATGATCGCCGTGGCTGCCGCCCTGTGCGCAGGCCCCCTGCTGCACACTACGGTGCACGCGCAAGACCAGTGGCCCAGCAAGCCCATCCGCCTCATCGTGCCCTTCACGCCTGGGGGCGTGACCGACACCAGCGGCCGCCTCATTGCAGAGAACCTGGGCAAGCGGCTGGGGCAGCAAGTGGTGGTGGACAACAAGCCGGGCGCCTCCGGCAACATCGGCACCGCACTGGCCAAGGCCGCCCCCGCCGACGGCTACACGCTGGTGCTGGGCTTTGACGGCACCATGGTCATCAACCCGCATGTGTTCTCGAAGCTGCCCTTCGACACGGTCAAGGACTTCACGCCGGTGGGCAAGATCGGTGATGCCACCCTCATTCTGGTGGCCAACCCCGACGTGCCCGTCAAGGGCCTGGCAGATGTGATCGCGCTGTCCAAGTCGCGCCCCGGCGGGCTGTCGTTTGGCACCTCGGGCACTGGCGGAACGCCGCACATTGCGGGCGAGCTGCTCAAACTGCGCACGGGCGCCAACCTCACGCATGTTCCGTACAAGGGCGGCGGTCAGGCCATGACCGATGTGCTGGGCGGCACCATTCCGCTGGTCTACACCGCCGTGGCCGGGGCCCACGGGCATGTGAAGTCGGGCAAGCTCAAGGCGCTGGCGGTGTCCAGTGCGCAGCGCACCAGCGCCCTGCCCGATGTGCCCACCTTCGTGGAAAGCGGCGTGCCAGACTTCGTGGTCAATTCATGGGTTGGCCTGCTGGCACCCGCTGGCACACCTGCAGCGGTGGTCACACGCCTCAACACCGAGTTGAACGCCGTGCTCAACGACGCCACCGTGCGCGAAAAGCTGCGCGTGATGGGCATCGAGCCCGCCCCAGGAACGCCCGAGCAATACCGCGATGAAATCCGGCGCGACCTGGACCGCTACGGCGCCGTGGTCAAGTCTGCAGGCATCTCGGTGGAATAACGCATCCCAGTACAAGAAGGCCAACGCATGGAACTGAATCTGCAAGACAAGCACGTTCTCATCACCGGGGGGAGCAAGGGCATCGGCTACGCCTGTGCGGCAGCCTTTCTGGCCGAAGGCGCCCGCGTGAGCCTGGTCTCACGCAGCCTGGAGCACCTGGAAGCCGCACGCCAGCGGCTGGGCGCAGCGGTGGCAGGCAGCCACGATCGCATCCATCTGCACGCGGCTGATCTGCAAGACCCGCAAGGGGCCAGCGCGGCCCTGGCCTCTGCCGAAGCCGCCTTTGGTGCTGTAGACGTACTGGTCAACTCCGCTGGCGCGGCGCGCCGCACGCCGCCAGAAGAGCTGAACGCCCAGGCCTGGCACGACGCGATGAACGCCAAATTCTTCACCTACGTGCACATGCTGGATCTGGTGGTCAAAAAGATGGGCGCGCGCGGGCAAGGGGCCATCGTCAACGTGGTGGGCGCCGGTGGCAAAGTGGCCAGCCCCATTCACATGCCGGGCGGCGCAGCCAATGCGGCGCTGATGCTGGTGAGTGCGGGCATGGCGGCGGCCTACGGCCCCATGGGCGTGCGCGTGAACGCAGTCAACCCCGGCGCCACGCACACCGAGCGCCTGCAATCGGGAATGCAGGCCACAGCCCGCATGCTCCATATTTCCGAGGAAGAAGCGCTGGCGCAGGCCACACGCAAGGTACCCCTGGGGCGCCTGGCGCGGCCCGAAGAAGTGGCAGACGTGGTGCTGTTCCTGGCATCCGGGCGCGCCAGCTACGTGACAGGGGTGGTGCTCACCATGGATGGCGCAGCCACGCCCATGGTGGTTTGATGCTGTAGCCCAGGCCTTTCACCAAGCCCTGGGCCTTACTGGCATTTGCGGAATTATTCCGATGCTTCTTGCCGCGCCAGCCGCTCGCTTTTCCAGTAAACGTCGTCACCGCCGTTCATGCGGTTGAGCACACGGGCCAGCACAAACATCAGGTCTGACAGGCGGTTGAGGTACTGGCGCGGCGCATCGTTGAGCGCCTCTTCATTGCCCAGCGCCACCACGGCGCGCTCGGCCCTGCGGGCCACGGTGCGGCAGACATGGGCCTGCGCCGCCGCGCGGGTGCCTGCGGGCAGGATGAATTCCTGCAGGCGCGGCAAAGCCGCGTTGTGCTCTTCCAGCGCCTCGTCCAGTTGCAGCACGGCTTCTTTCTTCAGCAGTTCAAAGCCCGGAATCGACAGCTCTCCGCCCAGGTTGAACAACTGGTGCTGCACCTGCACCAGCAGCTCGCGCACAGCGTCGGGCAGGGGCTCGCACAGCAGCAGGCCGATGTGCGAGTTCAGCTCATCCACATCGCCCATGGCGTGAATGCGCAGGCTGTTTTTGGAAACCCGCTGGTTGTTGCCCAGGCCCGTGGTGCCGGCGTCTCCGGTGCGGGTGGCAATTTCGGTGAGGCGGTTGCCCATGCAATAACTCCTGAAGGGGGTAGGGAATGAGAGTGCGGCGCTGCCGGGCTCACAGGTCCTGGCGCGAATCGAGCACGAACACCATGCCCATGACGCCCACCGACACGGTGCGCCCCCGGATGCTGGTGTACGACGCCACGCCCAACGAATGGTAGTTGGACACAAACGCCGCCAGCGCGCCCAGGCCTAGGGCACCCGCCAGCGGACTGCGCTCGGCCAGGGTTTTCTGAATCTCGCTGCGGTGGCGCTCGGCAGACGGGTTGAGCAACGCGGCCGCTGCCACGAGCACAGCCACGGCTGCGAGGGCTTGAAGGGCTTTAGAGGCTTGGGTCATGGCAGCACCGGTGAACACAAAGCCCGATTGTGCCCCTGCGGCCCTGCCCTTGGCGTCAGCCATGTTGCTACGCTATTCATAGCTGCCTGCGCTTATCCATCAAGCGCTGCAGGCCAATTTAACATCAACCCCTCTTCACAAGGGCTTACACGCGCACCACACACCGCAGCAGAACCCGTTACACGGCGCTGGCAAATGTTGGTGAGGGCAACAGCCGGCAAAAGTGCTGGCCTGCATGCCCATGCTGCGCTGCAATGCAGGCTTGTTCAACTTTCCGGAGCTCTGCATCCATGAAGACGACGCAACGAACTGCCCCCGCCCACGCTCGCACCTGGGCACACCATTTCGAAGCCAGCAGCGTCTTGCTGTTTGCCGCCCTGACGTTTGGTGCCGCAGGCGCCGTGCAGGCGCAAAGCAGCAGCACCAGCAGCCCGTCCCAAGCATCCAAGTCCGTCATCGGGCCAGCCAGCAGCAACCCCGCCGCACCCCAGGCCACCTTTGGCGGCGGCAAGACCCCCACCAGCAGCGCAGCGGCGGCTTTTGACCGCGCTGATGCCGACCGCAACGGCATGCTCAGCCCCCAGGAGGCATCGACCTTCCCGGCGATTGGCGAGCGCTTCCAGGCGCTGGACAAGAACCAGGACAAGATGCTCTCGCGCGAGGAGTTTGAAGCGGGCGCCAAGTCCTAAGAGCCCTTCCACGATCTCCAGTCGTTGGTAAGCGCACAGCGCCCCCTGCCCTCTCCAGTGGGCAGGGGGCGCTGCGTGCGGCAAAGGTGGCGCCCCTGCAAGCTGGCGGCAGCCCCCCTAGAATCAATGCCACTGGCCCACTGCCCCTGGAGACACCGATGAACGCCCCCACCGCCGCTGCCCACCTGCTCCCGCAAATCCAACTGCGCGATGTGCCCCAGGCGCTCATTGATGCGCTGCAGGCCCGCTTTGGCGCGCAGTGCTCGCTGGCCCAGGCCGTGCGTGAACAGCACGGGCGCGACGAGGGCTCGCTGCAGGCGCCCCCGCCCAGCGCCGTGGTGTTTGCTGAAAGCACCCAAGATGTGGCCGATGCCGTGAAGCTGGCCAGCCAGTACGAAGTGCCGGTGATTCCGTACGGCGCGGGCTCCTCGCTCGAAGGCCACCTGCTGGCCGTGCAGGGCGGCATCAGCATCGACGTGAGCCGCATGAACCGGGTGCTCAGCATCAACGCAGATGACCTCACGGTGACGGTGCAGCCGGGCATCACGCGCAAGCAACTCAACGAGGCCATCAAAGACACCGGCCTGTTCTTCCCCATCGACCCCGGCGCCGACGCCAGCATTGGCGGCATGTGCGCCACGCGCGCCAGCGGCACCAACGCCGTGCGCTACGGCACCATGCGCGAGAACGTGCTGGCGCTGGAAGTGGTCACGGCCAGCGGCGAAATCATCCGCACCGGCACGCGCGCCAAAAAGAGCAGCGCGGGCTACGACCTGACGCGCCTGATGGTGGGCAGCGAAGGCACGCTGGGCGTGATCACCGAAGTGACGGTGCGCCTGTACCCGCTGCCTGAAGCAGTGAGCGCCGCCATCTGCTCCTTCCCCAGCATTGAAGCGGCCGTGCGCACCACCATCCAGATCATTCAACTGGGCGTGCCGATTGCGCGCGTGGAGCTGATCGACCGCCACAGCGTGCGCATGGTCAACGCGCACAGCAAGCTCACCCTGCGCGAAGAACCCATGCTGCTGATGGAGTTCCACGGCTCGCCCGCCAGCGTGAAGGAGCAGGCCGAAACCGTGCAGGACATTGCCAGCGAATTTGGCGGCAACGCCTTTGAATGGGCCAGCACCCCCGAAGAGCGCACCCGGCTGTGGACGGCGCGGCACAACGCCTACTTTGCCGCCGTGCAAAGCCGCCCCGGCTGCAAAGCCATCAGCACCGACACCTGCGTGCCCATCAGCCGCCTGGCAGACTGCCTGCTCGAATCGGTGGACGAGGCCGAGGCCAGCGGCCTGCCTTACTTTCTGGTGGGCCATGTGGGCGACGGCAACTTCCACTTCGGCTACCTGCTGGACCCGAACATCCCCGAAGAACGCGTCACCGCCGAAGCCCTGAACCACAAGCTGGTGGCCCGGGCCCTGTCCATGGGCGGCACCTGCACCGGCGAGCATGGTGTGGGCGTGCACAAGATGGGCTTTTTGCTGGACGAAGCCGGCGCAGGCGCGGTGGACATGATGCGCGCCATCAAGCGCGCGCTGGACCCGAAGAACATCCTGAACCCAGGGAAAATCTTTGCGCTGTGACCACAGGGCCGCTGCCACCCCGCTTTCACTCCTGATTTGATAGCTGGTAGCGCTTATCCAGCAAGCGCTAGAGGCCTATTTTCCTGCAAGGCTGATGGCGGGTGCGCGCCTTGCCCATCAACCCTGCTGCTGCGTAGCCCAGGGCATGCACTTTCGGCGCACACGCGTTACAGTCTTGGCCAGGAGGAATCGCCTTGAAACCCCCCGATATCCCGCCGGATGAGGATGCTCGCCTGGCGGAGTTGCGCTCACTCAATGTGCTGGACACCATCGCCGAGGAGCGGTTTGACCGCCTCACGCGCATGGCCAGGCGCTTGTTCGGGGTGGACGTTGCGCTGGTGAGCCTGGTGGACGAAAACCGCCAGTGGTTCAAATCCTGCGCGGGCATGGAGCTGAGCGAGACGCCGCGCGATATCTCTTTTTGCGGCCACGCCATCCTGGGCGATGGCGCCTTTGTCATCCCCGATGCGCTGCAAGACGAGCGCTTTTGCGACAACCCCCTGGTCGCCGGCCCACCGCATGTGCGGTTCTATGCGGGCTGCCCCCTGCGCGGCCCCGGCGGGCGCAAGCTGGGCACGCTGTGCATCATCGACTCCAAGCCCCGCGCCTTCAGCGACGAAGACGTGGAGATGCTGGTGGACCTGGCCCTGATGGTGGAGCGGGAGTTTTCCGCCATTGAGTGGGCCACGGTGGACGAACTCACCGGCCTGTCCAACCGCCGGGGTTTCATGATGCTGGCCCAGCACAGCCTGCAGTTGTGCATGCGCCAGAACATTCCGGCAGCGCTGGTGTTCATTGACCTGGACCACCTCAAGCAAGTGAACGACCAGCTGGGCCATGCCGAGGGCGACTGGGTGCTGGTCACCTTTGCGCAGCATCTGATGAAGGCCTTCCGTGGCTCGGACGTGGTGGCGCGGCTCGGGGGCGACGAGTTTCTGGTGCTGCTCACCAACCACAGCGAAGCCGCGGCCGAAAGCGCCATGGCACGCCTGCAGCAGGCGCTGGACGCCACCAACGAAGCCGAAGCGCGAGGCTACGACATTTCGTTCTCCCACGGGTTGGTAGAGTTCGACCCGAAGCGCCACCACACGATTGGCGCCTTGATCAGCGAGGGCGATTCGCTGATGTACAAAACCAAACACGCGCGGCGCTGAGCCTGCGCTGGGGGCGCGCAGCGCAGCGCCCTCTCTCCGCGCCCTCCCTGCTCCCCCCGTTCCTCCATGAAGACCTTGCTGCTTTTCATCGCCACGGCTTTGGCCGAAATCATCGGCTGCTACCTGCCCTGGCTGTGGCTCAAGCAGGGCAAGCCGGTGTGGCTGCTGCTGCCTGCGGCGGCCAGCCTGGCGCTGTTTGCCTGGCTGCTCACCCTGCACGACACGGCGGGCGCAGGCCGGGTGTATGCGGCCTATGGCGGGGTGTATATCGGTGTGGCGCTGGCCTGGCTGTGGGCGGTGGACGGCATCCGCCCCACGGCGTGGGATGTGGCGGGGGTGCTGGTGGCGCTGGCAGGCATGGCGATCATCATGCTGCAGCCAGAGTATTGAGAGCCCCCCTGAGTCGCCTTCGGCGCCTTCCCCCCAAGGGGACGCACCCGGTGGCCCGGCAGAGCCGGTTCCACGGGTGCGCTGGTCGGGGCAGCGCACGCCGCAAAGGCTGCGTGGACTACAGCCTCAGTTCACTTTTATCAGCCGCCAGTCAATGCGGTTGTCCGGCCGCTGCACCAGCTCCACGTTTTTCTTCATGGCCCAGGCCAGCATCTGGTTGTGCAGCGGGATGTGGACCACCTCGTCGTTGTGCAGTTGCAGGCCTTCGGTGAGCAGGCGGTTGCGCACGGGCAGGTCGGTTTCGGTCTTCACGCGGTCCACGATGTAGTCCATGCGCTGGTTGCTGTAGCGGCCCAGGTTGTAGCTGCCATCGGCACCGGTGGTCTTGGTGCGCGCCAGCGACTGCAGGGTGTACAGCGCATCGAACGTGGGCACGCCCCAGCTCAGCAGCGCAATGCTGGCCTCGTGCCGCTGGGCCATGGGGTAGTAGGTCACGGCGGGCAGCGTGCGCAGCTTGGCCTTGACGCCGATGCGCGACCACATCGAGGTGATGGCCTGGCACAGCTCTTCGTCCTGGATGATGGCGTTGTTGCTGCAGGCAAAGTCCACCTCAAAGCCGTCTTTGTAGCCCGCCTCGGCCAGCAGCGCCTTGGCGGCATTGGCGTCGAAAGGCAGGCGCTTGTCCACGGCTTCTGTCCAGCCGTTGACCAGGGGCGAGACGATGGCGCCGGTGGGTTTGGACAGCCCCCGCATCGTCACGCGCTGCAGCGCGGCGGTGTCGATGGCCTGGTACAGCGCCTTGCGCACGCGCAGGTCCTTGAGCGGGTTCTTGCCCTTGATGTTGCTGCCGGGCAGCTCGTCGCGGAACTGGTCCAGCGCCAGGTACACGGTGCGGTTTTCCACCATCTCCATCACCTTGAGCTGGGGGTTGGCCTTGATGCGCGCCAGGTCCTGGATGCTGGTGTCGCGCACCATGTCCACCTCGCCCGACAGCAGCGCGGCAATGCGCGTGGCTTCGGACTTGATGGGGGTGTAGGTGATTTCGGTGACGTTGCCTTCGGTCTTGCCCGCGTTCCACCAGTGGGGGTTGGCGGTCAAGACGATTTTCTGGTCAGGCACCCATTCCTTCAGCACAAACGGGCCGGTGCCCATGGCGTGGCGGTGAGAGTAGGTTTCTTCCTTGCCCTTGATGTCCTTGGGCTCCACCGAGTTGTGCTTCTCGGCCCAGGCACGGCTCATCACGCGCAGCTCGGTCAGCTGGTTGAGCAGCACGGGGTTGGGGTTCTTCAAGAAGATGTCGATGGTCTCGCCATCCACCTTGGCAATGCGGTCCATGCCCTGGGTGTAGATGGCGTAGGTGGAGGTCTTGCTCATCGCGCGTTGCAGCGAATAGACCACGTCGTCCGCCGTCATGGCAGAGCCGTCGCTGAACTTCACGCCCTGGCGCAGCTTGAAGCGCATCTGCGTGGGGCTGACCTGCTGCCACGAGGTGGCCAGCACCGGTTCCACCTTCAACGTGCGGCTGTTGAACATGACCAGCGACTCGTACACCGCGCCGTGGATGCCGTTGCCCAGGGCACTGTTTTGCGAATGGATGTCCATGGTCTGGATATCGCTGGAACCAGCCCACTTGAACGGTTTTGCCATGGCGGGCAGAACACTGGCTGCCAGGGCGACGGTCGCCGCCGTCAGCACAGAGCGCTTGAATTGCATAGCCTCAATTCCTTGGTAAGGAGGATTGAATGAAAGGAACGCTGAATATGCAGCAGCCCGCCCCAGCGCCCAAGCCCCTGCACGCCCAGTGTGGCAAGAATGTGTCTTGGCAAGGTAGCTGATTGCACGCAAACCCACGCTGGGGTAGGCGCCACCGCTGCGCTGCGCCCCCGGCTACACTGCACACCGCAGGGCGAGCGGCGTGCAGGGCTTATGCACCAAAATACCCTGTAGCGCTTACCCTGATTGCGCAGGCAGCTATTAAAACAGTAGCAACAATCCGCAACACAATCCACACCGCTTTTTTCCACGGAGTTACGCATGACACCCCTGAGCTTGCACCGCAGCGCTTTCCTGGCCCTTCTGTGCGGCGTGCTCACCGCCTGCGGGGCCGAGGTGGCCAGCACCGCCGTCACGGCCACCAAGTTGCAGGCCGAGCAAGCCAAGCAGGCCACAGCGCAGGCCGAAAAGATCAAAGCGGGCCTGGCCGAGGCCACGCAGCGCACGGAAGCCGCTGCCTCGGCCGCTGACAGCCAATAAACGCCGCGAACCAGACTCCCTCCCCCGCCTGAGGCAAGCGAGGGACCCACGGGGGCTGTGCGCGTACCTGTTCGCGTACATATCCGCGCACCTTCACCAAGAATCGGCGCTGGCCCACACGCGGCGGCGCAGCGGCGGCTACGATGGCTTGGCCGGTTGCAGCCTTGCCCGGCCATGCCCCGCGCGGCTGCGCGCTGCGCCCCGTCACCATGCCCAACGATCTTGTCGTCCTGCGCCCAGAGGGGCTGTACTGCCCAGCGGGTGATTTCTACATCGACCCCTGGCGGCCGGTGGAACGCGCCGTGCTCACCCACGCGCATTCGGACCACGCCCGGCGCGGTTCGGCCCATTACCTGGCCCACACCGACAGCGCGGGCACGTTGCGCAACCGGCTGGGCGCAGACATCACCCTGCAGACCCTGGCCTACGGCGAAGCCATCACGCACCAGGGCGTGACGGTGTCGCTGCACCCGGCCGGGCATGTGCTGGGCTCGGCCCAGGTGCGCATTGAGCATGCAGGCCAGGTGTGGGTGGCCTCGGGCGACTACAAGCTCGAAGACGACGGCACCTGCCCGCCGTTTGAACCCGTGCGCTGCCACACCTTCATCACCGAATCCACCTTTGGCCTGCCCATCTACCGCTGGCCTGCGCAGCCCGTGCTGTTTGCCGACATCAACGCCTGGTGGGCCGCAAATGCCGCGGCGGGCAAGGCCAGCGTGCTCTACGCCTATGCGTTTGGCAAAGCACAGCGCCTGCTGTACGGGGTGGATAGCAGCATTGGCCCCATCGTGGTTCACGGCGCGGTAGAGCCGCTCAACGCCGTGTACCGCGCAGCCGGTGTGCCGCTGCCGCCCACGCACCGCGTGACGGACCCGCAAATCACCAAGGCCGACCTGCGCCGCGCTCTGGTGATCGCCCCACCCTCGGCCGCTGGCACACCGTGGCTCAAGCGCTTTGGCGAACACTCCGACGCGTTTGCCAGCGGCTGGATGCTGGTGCGCGGCGCCCGCCGCCGCCGGGGTGTGGACCGCGGCTTCGTGATGAGCGACCACGCCGACTGGCCCGGCCTGCAAAAGGCCATTGGCGCCACGGGGGCAGAGCGCATCATCGTCACCCACGGCAGCACCGAGGTGATGGTGCGCTGGCTGTGCGAGCAAGGCCTGGATGCGCAGGTGTTCGCCACCGAGTACGGTGGGGACGACAACGAAGACGACACGGACGCTGCGGCCGAGCAGCCGGCCAGCGCCACTGCCGCCGAGGCCGCGCCATGAAGCAGTTCGCCGCCCTCTTCCAGGCGCTGGATGCGACCACCGCCCAGTCGGCCAAGCTGGCCGCGCTGGTGGCCTACCTGCGGGTGGCCGCCCCTGGCGATGCGGCCTGGGCCGTGTACTTTCTGGCCGGTGGCAAGCCGCGCCAGATGGTGCCCACCAAGCGCCTCAAAGCCCTGGCGCAACAGGCTGCGGGTCTGCCCGAATGGCTGTTTGACGAAAGCTACGAGGCCGTGGGCGACCTGGCCGAAACCATCGCCCTGCTGCTGCCCCCGCCCGCCGCGCCCGCTGATGTGCCGCTGGCCGAGTGGATGGCACAGCTGCTGCCACTGCGCGCACTGCCGCCCGATGAAGCCGACGCCCACCTGCGCGCGCAGTGGAACATGCTCGCGCCCGAGCAGCGGTTGGTGTACTTCAAGCTCATCACCGGCAACTTCCGCGTGGGGGTGTCGCGCCTGCAGGTCACGCAGGCACTGGCCACCGTGAGCGGGCTGGACGCCAAGCGCATCGCCCACCGGCTGATGGGCTACACGCAAATCGGCCGCCAGCCGCAGGCCGCCGACTACGCCGCGCTGGTGGCGCCAGCCGAAGGCGATGCAGGCCAAGCCACCGATGGCGCTGCCGGGCACCCTTACCCGTTTTTTCTGGCGCACCCGTTCAACCAGCCAGTGGCCGACATGCCCCCACTGCTGGGCCCGGTGGCAGACTGGCAGGTAGAGTGGAAGTGGGACGGCATCCGCGCGCAGATCGTGCGGCGCGCCGGGGCCGTATGGGTGTGGTCGCGCGGCGAAGAACTGGTGACCGACCGCTTCCCGGAACTGGCCAGCGCCGCGCTGCAAAGCCTTCCAGACGGCACGGTGATCGACGGCGAAATCCTCGTGTGGCTGCCCGGCGAACCCGCTCCGCGCGCCTTTGCAGACCTGCAAAAACGCCTGGGCCGCAAGACGCTAACGCCCAAGCTGCTGCGCGAACTGCCCGTGGTGCTGGTGGCCTATGACCTACTGGAACATGCGGGGCACGATGTGCGTGAGCAGCCCCAGCAAGCCCGGCGTGCGCATCTGGAGGCCTTGCTGCAGCCGCCCTCCACCACCATCGGCGAAACCCCTGCGGTTGCGCTGCGCCTGAGCCCGCTGCTGCAAGGCGCTGACTGGCAAGACCTGGCCCGCCAGCGCGAGGCTGCGCGCAGTCTGGGCACCGAGGGCTTCATGCTCAAGCACCGCGACGCCCACTACGGCGTGGGCCGCACCAAAGACGTGGGCGTGTGGTGGAAGTGGAAGATCGACCCCATGAGCGTGGACGCGGTGCTCATCTACGTCCAGCGCGGCCACGGGCGACGCGCCAGCCTGTACACCGACTACACCTTTGCCGTGTGGAACGGCCCACCGGGCGACCCCGACCGGCAACTGGTGCCCTTTGCCAAGGCGTACTCGGGCCTGACGGACGCCGAGATTGCGCAGGTGGACGCCATCATCCGCAAGACCACGCGCGAGAGCTTTGGCCCCGTGCGCAGCGTGGAGGCCACGCAGGTCTTCGAGCTGGGCTTTGAAGGCATTGCGAAGAGCCCGCGCCACAAAAGCGGCATTGCCGTGCGCTTTCCGCGCATGCTGCGCTGGCGGCAAGACAAACCCGTGGCTGAGGCCGACACCTTGCAGACGCTGGCCGCGCTGCTGCCAGAAAGCAGCGCATGAGCGAAGGGGCCGCAAAGCGCTGGATGGCCGCCCGTGGCTGGCAGCCGTTCGCCTTCCAGCAACAGGTGTGGCAGGCCATGGCCGAGGGCCGCTCGGGCCTGCTGCACGCCACCACCGGCGCGGGTAAGACTTATGCGGTGTGGCTCGGCGCTTTGGAGCGTTTTTCGGCTCTGGCGCCCGTGGATAGTGCGCAAGCAGCTCCTAAAAAAGAAGCAAACAAGCCCCCGGCGCTCACGGTGCTGTGGATCACCCCCATGCGCGCGCTGGCGGCCGATTCGCTGCGCGCCCTGCAAGAGCCCCTGCCCGACCTGGCCCCGCACTGGAGCAGCGGCCTGCGCACAGGAGACACCGCCAGCGGCGAGCGCGCCGCGCAAGACCGGCGCCTGCCCACGGTGCTGGTCACCACGCCTGAAAGCGTGTCGCTGCTGCTGGCCCGCGCCGACGCGCACGAGCGCCTGGCCCACGTACAACTGGTGGTGGTGGACGAATGGCACGAGCTGGTGGGCAACAAGCGCGGCGTGCAAGTGCAACTGGCGCTGGCGCGCCTGTCGGGCTGGAACCCGCGCCTGCTGGTGTGGGGCATGTCGGCCACGCTGGGCAACCTGCCCGAAGCACTGGCCACCCTGGTGCCCGCCCTGCCCCCGCGTGCGCCGCGCCGCGCCAAGCCGCTGCTGGTGCAGGGCCGCATCGACAAAGCGCTGCAGGTGCAGGTGCTGCTGCCCGAACGCGTGGAGCGTTTTGCCTGGGCCGGGCACATGGGCCTGTCGCTGCTGCCGCAGGTGGTGCAATCGATCGAAGCCACCGCGTCGACGCTGG
Organism: Acidovorax sp. IB03; assembly: GCF_016406015.1. Taxonomy (NCBI): domain Bacteria; kingdom Pseudomonadati; phylum Pseudomonadota; class Betaproteobacteria; order Burkholderiales; family Comamonadaceae; genus Acidovorax; species Acidovorax sp. IB03. The sequence goes on from NZ_JAEFCH010000027.1 coordinate 47,897, forward strand.
TGTTGCAGCACCCTTCGGATGCCGAAGATGGCACGCCGCCACCGGCCCACGGCGCAAGGCGCAGTCCGCCGCCAATACCGCAAGTATTGGCAAGGACTGCAACGCCGCGAGGTGGGGCGATGGCAAGTGGCAACCGGCATGCGAGGGGTGGTGCAACACTTCTCTTCACCAACACCCGTTCGCAGGCCGAGCGCTGGTACCAGGCGCTGCTGGAGGCGCGGCCCGACTGGGCGGGCACCATTGCCCTGCACCACGGCTCGCTCAGCGGCGAAGTGCGCGGCTGGGTCGAGGCAGGGCTCAAGGCTGGCACCTTGAAGGCCGTGGTGTGCACATCGAGCCTGGACCTGGGCGTGGACTTTCTGCCGGTGGAGCAGGTGCTGCAGATCGGGTCGGCCAAGGGCGTCGCGCGGCTGGTGCAGCGCGCGGGCCGGTCGGGCCACGCGCCGGGGCGCACCAGCAGCATCACGCTGGTGCCCACGCACAGTCTGGAGTTGGTGGAGGCCGCCGCCGCCCGCCAGGCGCTGGCCGAAGGCCGCATTGAAGACCGGCACACGCCCCGCGCGCCGCTGGACGTGCTGGTACAGCACCTGGTCACCATTGCCCTGGGTGGCGGCTTTGTGCCCGATGCGCTGCTGGCCGAGGTGCGCCGTGCCCCGGCCTACGCCACACTGGCCGACAACGACTGGCAATGGGCGCTGCAGTTTGTGCGCCAGGGCGGCGCATCGCTGGCCAACTACCCGGACTTTCATCGGGTGGTGCCGGATGAGGACGGTGTGTGGCGCATGCCCGATGCGCGGCTGGCGCGGCGGCATCGCAGCAACATCGGCACCATCGTGAGCGATGCGAGCATGCAGGTGCAGTTCGTCAGTGGCGGAAAGCTGGGCTCGGTGGAAGAGAGCTTCATCGCGCGCCTCAAACCCGGCGATGTGTTCATGTTTGCCGGCCGCTTGCTGGAGCTGGTGCGCACGCAGCAGATGACGGCCTATGTGCGCACGGCCCCCAAAGGCAGCGCTGCGCTGCCGCGCTGGAACGGCGGGCGCATGCCGCTGTCCAACACGCTGGCCGATGCCATGCTGCGCCAGCTGGAGCAGGCCGAGCGCGGCGTGTTCGCATCGCCCGAGATGCGCTGCGCGCAGCCCTTGCTGGCGTTGCAGGATGCGTGGTCGGCCCTGCCCACACCCAGCCGCCTGGTGGCTGAGGTGCTGCACACGCGCGAGGGCTGGCACCTGTACCTGTACCCGCTGGCCGGGCGGCTGGTGCACCTGGGGCTGGCGGGCCTGCTGGCGTGGCGCGCATCGCAGCAGGTGCCCAACACATTTTCGATTGCCGTCAACGACTACGGGCTGGAGCTGCTGTCGGCCAAACCCGTGGACTGGCCCGCATTGCTGCCACACCTGATTGGCAAGGCCACGCACAGCGCCGTGGGGGAAGGACTGGAAGCCGAGGTGCTGGCCAGCCTGAACGCCACCGAGATGGCGCGCCGGCGCTTTCGCGAAATTGCGCGCATCGCCGGGCTTATCTTTCAAAGCCACCCCGGCGAGCAGCGCAGCAGCCGGCAATTGCAAGCCTCGTCGTCCCTTTACTACGACGTGTTCGCGCAGTACGACCCGGACAACCTGCTACTGGCCCAGGCCCGCGCCGAGCTGCTGGTGCAGGAGCTGGACATTGACCGCCTGGCCCAGACCCTGCAACGCATGAAGGGCCAGCAACTGTCGGTGCACACGCTGGAGCGCCCCACGCCCTTTGCCCTGCCGCTGATGGTGGAGCGCTTTCGCGAGCGGCTGAGCACCGAGAGCCTGGGCGACCGGCTGGAGCGCATGGTGCAGGCGCTGGAAGTGGCCGCAGACAACACCATGGGCACGCACCTGGCACCAACGCGCGACACCACCCACTGGGACCTGCACCGCGATGCGCCCGAGCTGCCCGCCCGCGCCCGCCCCAAACGCCCACGCCGGGGGCGGCACGGGTTCTGACCCTGCAGCCGGGGCCATTGCGCCACCCCGGCACACACAGCCACCGCCGTCGGTATGCTCGGCGCTCCATGGCTGCCCTGACATCGCACACCACCACGCCCAGCCCGCCCACACATGCCAATCCAGCGGGCGCGTGCCCCCTGACGCTGCCCTGCGGCACAGTGCTGTGGCTGCTGCCAGGGCGCGCCGTGTGGTGGCCCGAGGCCCGCAGCCTGTTCGTGGCCGATGTGCACTTTGGCAAGGCAGCCAGCTTTCGCCATGCGGGCCAGCCCGTGCCCACGGGTACCACGGCCGACAACATCGCCCGGCTGGATGCGCTGCTCACCACCACCGGCGCACAACGGCTGGTGTTTTTGGGCGACTTTTTGCATGCACGCGGCGGCGCGCAACCCGCCCTGTGGCAGCAACTGCGCGCCTGGCGGGTGCGGCACACGCAAGTGGCCATGGACCTGGTGCTGGGCAACCATGACCGCCATGCGGGCACCCCGCCCGCTGACCTGAACATTGCCTTGCAGGAAGAGCCCTGGGCCCCAGTGCCTGGCGTGCCCTTGCGGGCAGCGCACCACCCGCAGGCCGTGGCGGGGCACACCGTGCTGGCGGGGCATTTGCACCCCTCGGTGGTGCTGCACGGCCCGGCGCGAGACCGCATGCGCCTACCCTGTTTTGCATGGCTGCCGGGGCCACCAGGGCTGCTGGTACTGCCCGCATTCGGCGCCTTCACCGGAACGCACGCCAACGCCCTGCCCGCGGGCGCACAGGCCTATGCCATTGCCGGCACGCGGGTGGTGCAGGTGCCCGGCGGTTGATGGATTACTGCGACGTCCTTTCGGGCACGCGGGTGTTCAGCGCCGCAGGGCGGTATTCCGGCACAAAAGCGCAGCCCTTGCCAAAGGTGGCCTCCAGCGCCGGGCATTCGCTGGCAATGCTGGCGGGCGTCGGCCGGGTGCCCTCTTCCACCCAGCGCAGCAGGGCCGCCATCAGCGTGGGGTAAGTCGGGTCGCTCAGGTAACTGTGGCTGCTGTGCCGCGTGAAGGTCTGCACCAGATGGCCGCTGGTGCCCGCCTGCTCCATCGTGGTTTTGAAAGCGGCATCCAGTTCCACGAACGCGGTCGCGTCGTCGATGCCTTTAGCGGTGAGCACCGGCACCGGAATGCGGCCAGTGGGGTCGGTGTCTTGCGCAAAGCGGGCCAGCGCTGACGGGTGAGCCCGGTAGCGCAGCACACCGGCGTTCAGCGCTGCATCGTCATCAGAGCCCCGGTAGCGCACGCCTTCGTTGCCAAACGGGCTGGCGCCCCCGGTGCGGTGCTGCACCACGTCGCGGAAGTGGAACGTCGCCCAATTCATGTGGCCCTGGATGGAACTGGCCGGAATACGGATGACGTCGGTGATCACCTTCACACGGCGCTGTTGCTCTGGCGTGCGGGCAGATGCGGGCTTGTCCAGCCCCAGACATTCGTTCACGCGCGCAGTCAAGTCGGCCTGGGTCAGGGTGGCATCAGCGGGCAGGCCGATGTTCAGCGGGTACTGCACCTCAGTGGGCCGGGGGTGGTTGTTGCAGAGGTACTGGTAGACCACGCGCAGGTCGGTGCGAAAGTCGTACGAGCGCGAGCCCCCGGCCAGCACACCGCTGGTGAGCAACACGGCGTCATACGGGCGCTGGCCTTGGGTTGTGGAAGTGAACATCTCGGCCCCCCGCGCCGCCACGCTGGCACCCCACGACTGCCCGTGCAGGATGGTGCGGCGCGGCTGCGCCACATGGCCCACAAAGATCTGCCGCAGGCGTTCGGTGTCTTCCGCCGCAGCGCGCACTTCCACGCCGCCCTGGCGGAAGGTGCTGCCCGCCCATGCATAACCGGCCTTGACCATGATGGCCCAGCGCTCCAGGTCTGCCGCCGAGCGTTCGGGCCGAGGCGCGCCCAGGGCTGGCCCACCGTGGGCGTGCAGCACCAGGTGGCCGTTCCACTGGCGGGGCATGGCAATAAGGTAGTAGGCCCCCGCAGAATCCTGCCCCGCCAGGCAGCGGGCCAGGGCCGCGAGCGCCGGTGGGCAGGCCGCAGCCACGGGCGGGGCTTCTGACGTTTTCTCAGGCTTGGGCGACAAGGGTGCGCAGGCGGCGGCGGCCAGCGCGATTCCGGTACAGGCCCAGCGCCTGGCGGCAGGGGGAATCCAATGGGGTGAAGGCATGGGAGCGGCTCCTGGGTGCGGGAAGAAGGGCCATCGTAGGGAGCACATCCATGCACGTCAAACCACGCCATGCGCTGCGCCCGGGCAACACAGGGCGCTTCTGCGCATGTAACGGTTGGCAACCGCTGCGCCGCCACGCCACGGCGCGGGCACACTTCCACCACGCCGCAGCCACAGGGCCCTGCCAGCGTGCGCGGGTGGCAACACCAGGGCGTTCACATCCTTCACAACAACGCGGCAGCGCGAGGAGCGCCAAGCCGCTTCAAACCATGCACTTCCAACGTTCACGTTTTCTTCCCTGGATTTCTGCAGCCTGCCTGGGCGCCGCGCTGCTGGCCGGCGCGGCCTGGGCCGACACCGCCGAAGGCGTGCGCGCCTACGACCGGGGCCAGTTCGCCCTGGCGGCCAAAGAACTGCAGCCCGCCGCACAGGCAGGCGACCCCGAGGCGCAATTTCACCTGGGGCTGATGCACGACTTTGGCAAAGGCGTTCAGCTAGACCACGCCAAGGCCGCCGCGCTGTACCGCAAAGCCGCCGAACAAGGCCATGCCGATGCGCAATACCACCTGGCCGTTTCGTACGACGACGGCGAGGGCGTGCCGCAGGACTTTGAACAGGCGGTGTACTGGTACACCCAGGCCGCCAACCAGGGGCTGGCCAAGGCCCAGTACAACCTGGGCGTTTCGTACGACAAGGGCGAAGGCGTAGCCAAGGACCACCAGATGGCCGCGCAGTGGTACCGCAAGGCGGCGGACCAGGGCGACTCTGACGCGCAATACAACCTGGGTGTGGCGTACGACGAAGGCGAAGGCGTGCCGCAAGACCACCAGCAGGCCGTGGCCTGGTACCGCAAGGCGGCTGCACAAAACCATGTGCGCGCACAGTTCAACCTGGCGGTTTCTTATGACGACGGCGAGGGCGTGGCTCAAGACAAGAAGCAGGCCGTGCACTGGTACACCAAGGCCGCCGAGCAAGGCGATGCCGATGCGCAACAAAACCTGTCTGTCATGTACGCACGCGGCGAAGGCGTGGCCCGCGATGCGGCCAAGTCCCGCTACTGGGCGCGCAAGGCGCGCGAGTCACGGGCGCGAGGTGAGGATTGATGGGATGCAAGGGCTTCGAAAGAGGCAATGCCAGTAAGTTAAGCAAAGGCCCTTCGGGGTCTTTGTTGTTTGTACAGT
>NZ_JAEFCH010000028.1:0-53162 GCF_016406015.1 Acidovorax sp. IB03
TTGGCAGCAGTGAGTGAGGGCTTGGCTTATTCGGGGCGTCCATATAAGGTTCTTACTGGTCTTCTGCCAGCGTGACGCGGTTGCGCCCGTTGTCTTTGCTGGCGTACAGCGCCTGATCGGCGCGGGCGGTGGCGGCTTGCAGGTCGTCCAGGCACCGCACGCTGCTCACCCCGAACGAAATGGTCACGCGCACCTGGGTGTTGGTGTCACTCACCCTCAGTGTGAACGCCTCCACGGCCTCGCGGATGCGCTCGGCCGCTTCCAGCGCGGCGGTGGGCGAGGTGCGCGGCAACAGTGCCAGAAACTCTTCGCCGCCCCAGCGGGCCAGCAGGTCGCCTGCGCGCATGTTCTGGGTCATGATCTTCGCCGTGGCCTGCAGCACCTGGTCGCCTACGGCGTGCCCGTGCGTGTCGTTCACCTGTTTGAAGTGGTCGATGTCGCACAGCAGCAGGGCCACGGGCTCCTGGGCTCGCTCGCACGCTGCCAGCGTGTGCCGGGCCTGGCTCTGGAAATGGCTGCGGTTGTACAGGCCGGTCAGGCCGTCCAGCGTCGCCATCTTGAGTAGCTTGTTTTCGGCAATCACGATGGTGCGCCGGTAATGGCCCGCCAGGGCTGCCGACAACGCAAACGCAATGCAGATGTGGATCCAGTTGACGATCTGCTGGCCCTTGCCAGCCAGTGGGGCCAGCGTGCCCCAGTGATTGCACAGCGCCCACAGCCCCAGGTAGTAGGCCAGCAGCGCCACCACAAACGGCACCGCGTAGCGGCCCGCATTGGCGACCACGATGGCGGGCACAAACAGCAACAGGTAGTAGTGAAAGCCGCTTTCCCAGCCAATCAGCAGCGAACCCAGGGCCGTGTGCGCAGCCACCTCCAACCAGATCAGAGTGAGCCCCCAGGCATTTTTGCGGTGCCGGATGAGCGCGTAGGCTGTCAGATACAGCGCAATGCTGCCCACATTGACCAGCGTGAGCGGCCACGACCCCAGCCACATAAACAGCGCGATGTAGCCCACATCAATGCACGCTGCGGTGAGCACCAGCCGCCGCACCATGGCCCAGTAGGCTTTACCCGCCAGGCTGGAGCCGCGCGGCGTGGCGGGGCTGGACCATGCCAGGTCGGCAGACGGCAGTGCAGCAGAGTTCATGGGATCGGCCCTGTTAGCCCGGCGGGCGTCGGAAATCGTAATTATGCTTACAAATTGATACTTGGGGGTGCTATGCGCTCCAAAGAGTCCTGCGCGCGTTCGGTGCACATGCGGGCAACCCGCCAGGGGCTTGAGTGAACGGCGCAGGTTATTGGAGTTTTGCTATTAAAGTAATAGCTGCTGGCGCTTTCACATCAAGCGCTGGAGGCCATTTTCATTAAAACACCCCAGCCGCTGGCGCAACGCGGGGTGGCCCTTGAAGTGCGTCGCTGCGAATCAGGTGTTGCCCACGTAGGGGTTGCTGCGGCGCTCGCGTCCGAAGGTGCTTTCGGGGCCATGGCCCGGAATGAACACGGTCTGGTCGCCCATGGGCCACAGGCGCTGGGTGATGCTGTCGATGAGCTGCTCATGGTTGCCCTGCGGGAAATCGGTGCGCCCAATGCTGCCGGCAAACAGCACATCGCCCACAAAGGCGCGGTCGATCTGCGGCGCATGGAACACCACATGCCCCGGCGTGTGGCCGGGGCAGTGGCGCACATTCAGCGTCTCATTGCCCACTTGCACCGTGTCGCCGTCGTGCAGCCAGCGTGTGGGCGTGAAGTGCTGCGCGGGCGGAAAGCCGAACATCGCGCTTTGCTGCGGCAGCCCGTCAATCCAGAACTGATCGCCCGGGTGCGGCCCCACGATGGGCAACTGCAAGCGCTGGGCCAACTCGCCCGTGCCGCCCGCATGGTCGATATGGGCGTGCGTGAGCCAGATCTGGCCCAGCGTGAGCCCCAGGCGATCCACCTCGCCCAGCAGCACATCGAGGTCGCCCCCCGGGTCAATCACCGCGGCCTGGCGCGTGGCATCGCACCACACGATGGAGGCGTTTTGCTGGAAGGGGGTAACGGGAACGGTGAGGTAATGCAGCATGGTGGTGATTATTGGTGGTTGCCAAGCCTGTGTGTCTCGTTGTCTGAAAACGAGTGCGGGCCCAAAGCCCCTATTTTTAAGCGGGAGTGGGCAGTGCTCTGGAGAATCAGACCATGTCTAAACCTTACCTTTTTCTGGCCGTTGCCATCCTCTGCGAGGTCATCGCCACCAGCGCAATGAAGTCGTCACACGGCTTTACCAGGCTGGTGCCCAGCATCTTCACCGTGCTCATGTATTGCGTGTCTTTCTATGCGCTGTCCCAAACGTTGGCTGTCATCCCCACCGGCATCGCCTATGCGATCTGGTCAGGGGTGGGCATTGTCCTGATCTCACTGGTTGGCTGGATCGTTTTTCAACAAACGCTGGATGCCCCGGCGCTGATCGGCATGGGCTTGATATGCGCAGGTGTCGTGGTCATCAATGTCTTTTCCAAGGCCACTGCGCACTGAGATTGAGGTGTGGGTTCTCGGCTTCAGGCTGACTGCAGTCAGTCAACTCAAAAGTGGCGCTATCGACCCCTTGCTGCCATGCGACACTCAATGAGCAGCGACTGCTTGTGACCAGATTGAACCCTCCTCAAAACCAGGGCGGTTCAGGATCGGTTGTCGTGGTACCCGGGATGTCTGCTATGTACGGAAAACCGGTAGTTCGGCCTACCGCAACTTACTTCCGCAATCGCTGCATGAGCGACCTTCAAGCTGCTTTAACCAATATCGTCTCCCGACCCATCGGGGTCACCCGCCAAATACCACGCCTTTTTGAGAGAGCTGCAACAGGCTGACGCGACCTGGTCGCAGTTGTGACGGCTCTCTTGTCAAATCGCACCGCCATGTCGCGTTGGCGCAGTGGATGTTTTGAATCGGTATTCCTGCAGAGCCGCTGCGTTGGAGCAAAATCACCCGCGATAACCAACCGAGCATGACCCATGATCACAGAAATCGCTGAATTCAAGATCCGCCCCGAGGACCGCACGGCTTTCCTGGAGGCCATCAACCGGGCTGCCGTCGCCTTTCTGGCCAAGTCAGAGGGCTACCTGGGCCACTCGATCTACGCCAGCCAGGAGAGCCCTGGCCGCGTGGTGCTGCAGGTGCAATGGGCGTCGTTGGAAGCTCACACGGTGGGCTTTCGCCAGTCGCCCGCGTTTGCCCAGTGGCGCGAAGTCATTGGCCCGTTTTTCCAGTCGCCGCCCAACGTTGAGCACTTCGACGACGTGACAGCTCCGTAAGCTGGCCTGTCAATCCCCGTTGTGTGAGTTCTGCCAGCCGCTGGCTTCAGGCTGCAGGGCATGCATGAAAAAAGCCCCTGCCGGTGCACACCGGCAGGGGCTTTGACGTTTGGGCCCTGAACGCGTGGGCGATCAGAGGCTCTTGAGCGGCACGACGTCCTTGCCCTTGAAGGTGTAGACCGTGACCGCCGACGACTTCAGGTCGTGCTTGGCGTCGTACGAGAACTCGCCTGTCACGCCAGCGTACTTGCCGTTGGCGATGGCCTGCACAACCTTCTTGGTGTCGGTCGATTGGGTGGACTCGATGGCGGCAGCCAGCATGTGCATGCCGTCATAGAAGGCGGCGGCGTAGGTCAGCGGGTCGCGCTTGTACTCGGCGCGGTAGAGCTGTGCAAACTTCTGGCCCTTGTCGCTGCGGTCCAGCATGGAGCCACCCTGGGTGCAGAAGGTGTTCAGGTCGCCAGAGATTTGCGACAGGTTGGCTGTTTCGGACGAGCAGATGCCGTCACCGCCCAGCAGTGGGCCGGAGATGCCCAGTGCGCGCATTTGCTTGAGCAGCGGGCCGCCCTGGGGCGAGTAGCCGCCGTAGAACACGGCATCGGCCTTGGAGGCGCGGATATTGGTCAGGATGGAACTGAAGTCTGTGGCCTTGTCGGTGGTGAATTCAGAGGCCACCACTTTCACGCCCAGGCGCTTGGCTTGTTCGGTGAACTCGCGCGCCACGCCCTGGCCGTAGGCGGTGCGGTCATCGATCACGGCCACGGTCTTGATCTTCAGGTCCTGGGCGGCGTAGGTCGCCATCTTGGTGCCCAGCTGGTTGTCGCTGGCGCCAATGCGGAACAGGTTGTTGTAGCCCATCTCGGTGATCTTGGGGTTCGAGGCCACGGTCAGCACCACGATGTCCGAGTCGTTCAGCACGCGGGCTGCGGGCATGGTCACGCCCGAGTTGTAGGGGCCCATGACGAACTTGATCTTCTTGTCGGACAGCGACTGGGCAATCTGCACGCCTTGCTTGGGGTCTGCGCCGTCGTCGTTGATGTCCAGTTCAAACACCACGGGCTTGCCGCCAATCTTCACGCCCTTGGCGTTGATTTCCTTGATGGCCAGCAGCACGCCGTCGCGGTTGTCCACGCCGTTGGCGGCCTGGGGGCCGGTCACGGGGCTCATGAAGCCCACGCGGATACGTTCTTGTGCCTGGGCCGTCATGGCCGCCAGACCCAATGCCAGTGCGGTCAAGCTGAATGCAATTTTTTTCATGGTGATGTCCTAAAGAATGAGTAGAGATGGGGCGCGAAGATCAATGCACCTGGTGCCCCGTCAGGCGTTGGAGTTGGATGGCTGGCGTTAGCGCACAAGAAAACCGTTTCTCAGCGGGTCTCGGGCGTCCAGTACCCAGTTGCAAAACCCTGCAATGTAGGCGGTGCCAGAGATTTCAGGGATGACCGCAGCAAAGTCGCCCACTTGGGTTTCTTGCAGCACACGGCCTTGGAACACGGTGCCGATCACGGATTCATTGACCAGCACATCGTCCTTACCCAGCAGGCCGCGCAGGTAAAGCTGTGCCACGCGCCCGCCCGTGCCCGAGCCGGTGGGGGAACGGTCTACCTCCCGGTCTGCAAACACGCAGCAGTTGGCCTGTGTGGAGCCGGGATGGCGCGGGGCTCCATCAATGATGGTGCCGTAGATGTGGTTGATTTCCGGGATGTGCGGGTGCACCACCGGGAAGGCGGCGTTGGCGGCGGCTTTCACCTCAGCGCCAAACTGCTTCAGGGTGTCGATGGAAGACTCGCGGATTTCGAGGCCATGGGGCTGAGCGCTGGTGTAGAAGTAGAAGGCGCCGCCATAGGCAATGTCACCCGTCACCTCTCCAAAACTGGGCGTGGTGACTGTGACGTCGCGCCGGTAAATGAACGAGGGCACGTTGACGAAGCGCACGCCGTTGGCATGGGCTCCATCCCACTGCACAAAGGCTTCGATGAAGCCGCAGGGCGCATCGATGCCCACCCGTGTCTCGGGCTCGGTGCGTTGCACCCAGCCCAGCTCGACCGCCGCGGTGGCCAGGGCGATCACGCCATGCCCGCAGTGGTCGCTGTATCCCTCGTTGTGCAAGAAGATGACGCCAAAGTCTGCTGTGGGGGAGACGGGAGGGGTGAGGTAACCGCCGTACATGTCGGCGTGCCCACGGGGCTCGAACATCAGCGCCTGGCGGATGTCATCGGCATGCTCCAGCAGCCACGCGCGGCGCTCCACGATGGAGTGGCCGGGTAGCTTGGGAAGGCCCGAGGTGACGATGCGAAACGGCTCTCCGCCGGTGTGCACTTCCACAGTGCTGATGGTGCGTGTGATCTGCATGGTGAATGTCGGGTAATGCCGCAGTGATGTCAGGCGATGCCCAGCGACGCAAGGGCCACGCGCGCGGCGGCCAAGTCCCATGCGGCGGTGCCTACGCTCTTGAAGACAAACGCCTGCGAGCGGTCGGGCTCTTCGCGCACCAGCTGCGCCAGGGCGTGCACGCGGCTCCACTCCACTCCTGCGCGCAGCAAGTCGCCAGCCTCGTGGCGTGCGCCAGCCGGGTCGTCGGCGTACAGCACGCTGCCGTCCAGTGTGGTTTTGCCGATCTCGGCCATTTCGGGTTTGAAAGCACCTACGCCCACCACGATCCGGCCGACCTGTGGCGGCTCGTCGTACACCGGTTCAGTGGCTGTGGTCAGGGTGATGACGGCATCAACGCCTTCAGGGATTCCCGCAGGGCAAGCCCGTACCGTGCCGGGCTCTGCAAACTCGGCGCACAGCGCCTGGGCAGTGGCGGCCTGGCGGCTACGGACCCACACGGTGCAGTCGGGGTACAGGTCTTGCAGGGCTTGAATGTGGTGCCTGGCTTGCACGCCAGTGCCGATGAGCAGAACCTGCCGGGGTGCGTGGCCCAGCAGCCGATGGATGGCGACCATCGATACGGCCGCAGTGCGCCGCCCGGTGACCACGGGGCCGTCCAGCTGGCACAGCGGTTGGCCGGTGGCGGCTGCGCACACGGTCACGATGCCGTGGATGGTGGGCAGCTTCAATGCAGCGTTACCAGGGTGCACATTGACCAGCTTGTGGATGCCAATGTCGTGCGAGGTGGCTGGCATGCTCAGCATCACCCCGCCTTGGCCCATGGGCACCACCATGCGCTCGGGGCTCAGGATCTTGCCTTCGCGGTACTCCACGGCCGCAGTTTCAATCGCCTTCGTCAGCGCAGCAAAAGGCAGTGCCCGTGCGGTGGCCTCTGCATCGCACACGGGCAGACGGTGGCTGGGCGAAGCCGTGGAAGTCGAGGCGGTCATGGGTGGATCCGATCTTGGAGGGCGGCGGCAGCTTGAAGTCGTGCCGCGGTGAAGCGTCACAGGGCGCTTCAGTGAATCAATGGCAAATTGGTTTTTTAGCACCCACTTGGGTCAGGTCAGCGTTTTACGGCTTGCTGTGCGTCAAAGTGGGTCAATTGCGACAAGTTATGGCGAAGTTCGCTTGAATGTTGGGCAAATTGTCTTGATTCGGTGATGAAGCAATCCCTAGGGTTAGTCCCTAAATTAGCGGATATTTCGCCACAGTGATGGAGCTACTGCAGAAAATACATTGGTCTAATTGGTGACTTCTTTCTACAATTTTCGAAGCAGATCGGAAAAATTGGTAATGAATACTGACCATTCAGCGGATGAATTTCGGCCCCGGCAGATTTACGAGCAGGTGGCCGAGCGCATACGCAGTTCGATCCTGAGTGGGGCGTTTCCGGCAGGATCGCGGCTTCCGTCCGAGCGGGAGCTGGCCCAGCGGCTGGGCGTGAGCCGCCCTGCGGTGCGGGAAGCCATTGGGGCGCTGCAAAACCTGGGTTTGGTGGTTACCCGTCATGGCTCGGGCACCTATGTCACGGCCCAGGGTGGGGATGCGGGAGACACGCAGACCACAGGCGGGCCGTCAGACTTCAGCCCGCTGAGCATTCTGGAAGTGCGTTTGCTCTTCGAACCCGCCTTGGCGCGGCGTGCGGCCCGCGGCGGCAAGCGGGATGCAGCCGCCGAGGAATATCTGCGGCGCATGTCAGAGGTGCGGGACCTGAGCGACCCGCAGCAGCAAGCTTTGTGGTCGGAGTGCGACCGGCTGTTTCACCGGCAGATTGCCCTGATGGGTGGTGACGCCCTGTGGGTCAGAATGGCCGACGAAATCGCCCGCAGCATGGACCAGTCCCTGTGGCGCAGGCTGTGCGGCGACGGCATTTGCGACCCCGAGCGCATCCCTCTGTATGTGGCCGAGCACCGGCTGATCTATGAAGCCATCGTCACCGGCGACGAGGACGCCGCCGCTTTTCTGGTGGAGCGCCATCTGCAGCGCGTGCGCAAGGACATTTCCACGCGCGAATAGGACGCGTCAGAGGTTGCTGGCTGCCAGCACCTCCGACATGTCGGTCAAGCCGTGCAGCACTTTTTCAATGCCGTCCTGGCGCAGGGTCAGCATGCCGGCCGCCAAGGCAGTCTGGCGGATTTCTGCGGCCGAGGCGCGGCGGCGTATGTGCTGGCGGATGGCCTCGTCGCTGAGCATCAATTCATGGATGCCCATGCGCCCGCGGTAGCCGTGGCCCTCGCACTCCTGGCAACCTACGCGGCGCCAGAGCTGCAATTCGCCAGAACCCGTGCCGTAGTTCTTGCGCCAGCGCTGGACCAGCGCCGCACGGCCTTCGGGGCTGTTGCCCGAGCCGCTGGGCAGGTACTGCCATGCCATGTCCAGCAGCGTTTCGTCGTCTGCCACCACGGGTTCGCGGCAAGCCTTGCACAGGCGCCGCACCAGGCGCTGCGCAAGGATGGCGAGCAGCGAATCCGAGAAGTTGAACGGGTCCAGGCCGATCTCCAGCAGCCGTGCAATGCTCTCGGGTGCCGAATTGGTGTGCAGGGTGGAGAGCACCAGATGCCCTGTGAGCGATGCTTCAATGGCGATGCGCGAGGTTTCCTCGTCGCGCATTTCGCCGATCATGATGACGTCTGGGTCCGCGCGTAAAAACGTGCGCATCGCGGCCGCAAAGGTCCAGCCGATGCGCGGGTTGACCTGCACCTGGCGCAGACCACTCTGGGTGATTTCGATCGGGTCCTCGGCCGTCCAGATTTTGCGGCCTGCGGTGTTGATGTCGCTGATGACCGAGTGCAGCGTGGTGGTCTTGCCGCAGCCCGTAGGCCCCACCACCAGCACCAGGCCGTAAGGCTTGCGCACCATGTCACGCATGGCCTTCAGGTTGGTCGGTGTGAGCCCGATGGCATCCAGCGGCAAGGGCTTGGCGCCTGCCAGCAGCCGCAGCACCACATCCTCCAGACCGCGCGAAGTGGGCACCGTGACGACCCGCAGCTCCACTGGTGGGCCTCCGAAGCGAGAGAAATCGATCTTGCCATCCTGGGGCTTGCGGTGCTCCGAGATGTCCATGTTGGCCATGATCTTGATGCGGGCCACCAAGGCATAGCGAAAGCGCGCGGGCAATTCCAGGTGGGGCACCAAATCACCATCAATGCGCAAGCGAATGCGCACATTCAGGGGCGCGGGCTCGGTTTCGATGTGGATGTCGGAGGCACGGTGGGCAATGGCTTCGTTGATGACCGAGTTGATCAGCCGCACCAGCGTGTTGTCCGACTCACTCACCACATCGGTATCAGCCGTCTGGCTGTCTGGGGCCGAGTCGTTCAGGTCCTGCGCCAGTTCTTGCGATGTGGCGCGTGCGGTGGGCGCACGCCGTCTTTGGTTCCACCAGCGACGATTTTTCCCCGTGGTGCATCAGAGGCATCGCCTGGGTGAACGCTGTAGGCCTTGGCGATGGCAGGAGCCAAGGTACCCGGCGCAGCTTTGATGGGAATCAGCCGCCGTTGGGTCAGAAAGCGCAGCTCGCTGAGCAGCATCCGGTCGTACGGGTCAGCCATGAGCAGCGCCAAGGATTCGTCGCGCACCAGCAGGGGCAGCACCGATTCGCGCTCAGCCACGGTGCGGGGCACCAAGGCCAGGGCGTCAGGCTCTGGCTGCAGGCGGGTGGGGTCGACCATGTACTCGCCCAGCCAGGTGGAAATCACTTGCCGCAATTGGTCCTGGCTCAGGTCATGCTGCTCCACCAGGATCTGGCCAATTGGGCGTGCGTTCCCTTTGTCACGTTCCTCTTGCTGGGTCTGCAAGCTGCTGGCCAGCGCGGCCGGCGTGATCAGCCCGGCGTGCAGCAGCGCCTCCCCCAAATGGCGGGCCTTGCCGATAGCCGGGTGCGGCGTAGAAAGCAGCATCCACAAGGCATCGGTGCTTGGTGGCTGGATGCATTGGGGCAGTGAGTCCTCAGTGTCTTTGGGGTAGGGCATGGCAGAGGGTCAGAGCGCGAACTCGTATTCCACAGTGATGGGCGCGTGGTCTGAAAACTTCTCGCCCTTGTAAATGGACTCTGTGCGCGCCAGTGCCGCCATGGCGGGTGTGGCCAAGTGGTAATCCAGCCGCCAACCCACGTTGTTGGCATACGCCTGGCCCCGGTTGCTCCACCAGGTGTAGGCCGTGTCGGTGGTGGTAGGTTGTAACTGACGGTAAACGTCCACCAACCCGCCGCCTTCGCCACTTGTGTCTAACAGTTTTGTCATCCAGGCACGCTCTTCCGGCAGGAAACCGCTGTTTTTCTGGTTGCTGCGCCAGTTCTTCAGGTCGATGTTCTGGTGGGCAATGTTCACGTCGCCGCACAAGATGAACTCTCGCTGTGCCTTCAGTTGTAACAGATGGGGGTAGAACTCGGCCAGGAAGCGGAACTTGGCCTGCTGGCGTTCCTCGCCGGAGGAGCCGCTGGGGAAATAGGCGCTCACGATCGACATCTTTCTCGATGGCGTGTCAAAGCGCAGCTCTACATACCGGCCTTCGGCGTCAAATTCGGGCGAGTTGTAGCCCACCACCACTTCCGATGGTTCGTGGCGCGTGTAGATGCCCACGCCCGAATACCCCTTCTTCTGCGCAAAATGAAAGTGGCCCTTCAGCCCTGCCAGCACTTCGAAACGGCTGGCAATATCTGCCGCCTGGGCTTTGACCTCCTGCACACAAATACAATCCGGCCGCGTGGTGGCGATCCAGCTCTCCACGCCTTTGCTGGTGGCGGACCGAATGCCATTGAGGTTGAGGCTGGTTAATTTGAACAAGGAATTTCCCATGGTGGATGTTGGCGTGCAGGCCCCGAACGACGGCGTTTTGGCGCAGGATTTCGTACGTTTCGCCGTTGAATCGGGCGTTTTGCGGTTCGGGGAGTTCAAGACCAAAGCAGGTCGGATGAGCCCGTATTTCTTCAATGCGGGCCTGTTTGACGACGGAGCCAAGCTGGGCCGTCTCGCAGAATTCTATGCAAAAGCCCTGCTGGCCAGTGGTATCGAATTCGACATGATTTTTGGCCCCGCCTACAAGGGGATTCCGCTGGCCGCCACGGTGGCTGTGGAGCTGGCCCGCCTGGGGCGCAATGTGCCCTTTGCCTACAACCGCAAGGAAGCCAAGGACCACGGCGAAGGCGGCACGCTGGTGGGCGCGCCCCTCAAGGGCCGGGTGTTGATCGTTGACGATGTGATGTCGGCAGGCACTGCCGCGCGGGAGTCCATCGCCCTGATCAAGGCCGCCGGGGCCACACCGCACGCCGTGGCCATTGCGCTGGACCGCCAGGAGAAAGCCACCGAGAACGGGGTGGACGTGGAGCACAGCGCGGTGCAGTACGTGCGCAACCAGCTGGGCATGCAGGTGTGTGCCATTGCCAAGCTGGCAGATTTATTGCTTTATCTCTCTAAAAATGGGGGGGCGGAGATGCGCGTCCATCACGAGCGGGTCTTTGCATATCGCCAAAAATATGGCGTGACTGAAGGATAAGGAACTTGAAACAATGGGCTGCAAGTGCAGGGGGCGTAGCGCTGTGGGCAGGGCTCACGGCGGTTGCCTGTGCACAGGCGCCTGCCGCAGGGCAGGGTATCTACACCTGCGTTGACAAGCACGGGCGCCGCATCACGGCGGACCGTCCCATCCAGGAATGTCTCGACCGCGAGCAGCGGGAGTTGAGTCCTTCGGGGATCACCCGTCGCCAGATTGGTCCTTCGCTGTCCGACACCGAGCGTGCGGCCCTGGAAGCCCAGCAGCGCAAAGAGGCTGAAGAGCGCGTGCGGGCCATCGAAGAAAAGCGCCGCGAGCGCGCGCTGGTGGCTCGCTATCCCGACAAGGCCACCCACGACATCGAGCGCAATGCCGCCTTGCTGATCGTGGACGAAGTGACGGCCACCGCCGAGAAGCGCATTGTTGAGCTGCGTGAGCAGCGCAAGAAGCTGGACGTGGAGATGGAGTTCTACAAAAAGGACCCCAACAAGGCGCCCATGTCCTTGCGTCGCCAGATCGGTGAGAACGAAGACGGCGTTGCCGAGCTGCAGCGCTTCATCGCCGGCCAGGAACAGGAAAAGCGCAAGGTGCACCAGAAGTTCGATACCGAACTGGCCAAGCTCAAAGTGCTGTGGGAAATCCACAAACCCGTGAGCCTGCCCGCAGCCTCTGGCACGCAATCTGGCGCGGCTTCCACCGTTCGCTGATTGCGCACAGCCCAACAAAAAGCCCCTCTGGGATGAGACCCGAGGGGCTTTTTCAATGGTGCGGCAAGGCCAGGGCTCGGTTGTGCCCCAACCCTATGCACGGCACTCAGGCCGACAGCTTGGCCCGCAGCAAATCGTTGACCTGCTGAGGGTTCGCCTTGCCCTTGCTGGCCTTCATGATCTGGCCCACCAGTGCGTTGAATGCCTTGTCCTTGCCTGCGCGGAACTGGGCCACGTTGTCGGCGTTGGCGGCAATCACCTCGTCGATGATCTTCTCCAGCGCGCCGGAGTCGTTCATCTGCTTGAGGCCCTTGGCTTCGATGATGGCGTCCACATCGGCCGACTCGCCCGTCCACAGCGCATCAAACACCTGCTTGGCTGCGTTGTTGGAGATGGTGCCGTCGGCAATGCGCGCAATCATGGCGGCGAGCTGAGCGGCAGTCACTGGCGCTGACTCAATGCTGGTTTCGCCCGCATTCAGGCGGCGCGACAGCTCGCCCATGATCCAGTTGCTGGCCAGCTTGGCCTGGCCGCAGGCCTTGGCTGTGGCTTCAAAGTAGGCCGCCATGGCCTTGCTCTGCGTGAGCGTGGTCGCGTCGTACTCGGGCAGCCCGTAGTCGGCCACAAAGCGGGCCGCCATGCTGCGGGGCAGCTCGGCCATCTGGGCGCGCTGCTCGTCGATCCAGGCTTGCGAGATCTGCAGTGGTGGCAGGTCTGGGTCGGGGAAGTAGCGGTAATCGGCCGCATCTTCCTTGGTGCGCATGGCGCGGGTTTCGCCCGTGTCGGGGTCGAACAGCACGGTGGCCTGCTGGATGGCGTGGCCGTCTTCGATCTGCTCGATCTGCCAGCGGATTTCGTAGTCAATCGCCTGCTGCATGAACTTGAACGAGTTCAGGTTCTTGATCTCGCGGCGCGTGCCCAGCGGTGCCCCAGGCTTGCGCACCGACACGTTGGCGTCGCAGCGGAAGCTGCCTTCTTGCATGTTGCCGTCGCAGATGCCGATCCAGGTCACGATCTTGTGCAGCTCTTTGGCGTACGCCACGGCTTCTTCGCTGCTGCGGATGTCGGGCTCGGTCACGATCTCCAGCAGCGGCGTGCCCGCGCGGTTCAGGTCGATGCCGCTTTGGCCAATGAAGTCTTCGTGCAGCGACTTGCCCGCGTCTTCTTCCAGGTGGGCGCGCACCAGGCGCACGGTCTTCTTCTCGTCACCCAGGAAGAACGACACCTCGCCGCCTTGCACCACCGGGATTTCAAACTGGCTGATCTGGTAACCCTTGGGCAGGTCGGGGTAGAAGTAATTTTTGCGCGCAAAAATGCTTTCTGGCGCAATGTGGGAGCCGAGGGCCAGTCCTAATTTGATAGCGCACTCGACGGCCTTGCGGTTCATCACCGGCAGGGTGCCGGGCAATGCCAGGTCCACTGGGCTGGCCTGGGTGTTGGGCTCGGCGCCAAAAGCGGTGGGCGAGCGGCTGAAAATCTTGCTCTGCGTGGCCAGTTGGGCGTGGGTTTCAAAGCCGATGACGACTTCGTAACCGTGGATCAGTTTGGCAGACATGGATCTGTCCTTGCTATTAATAAGAGAGCTGTCTGCGCTTATCGTTTGCCGGGTTGAAGGACATTTGTACCTAAAACCTATTCAAACCAAGCGCAGGCAGCTATGAATTTCAGAGTGGGCTGCGCAGGTGGAAATCAGTGGCCTGCTGCAGGCGGTGCGCGGCGTTCAGCAGCCGCGCCTCCTGGAAGTAGTTGCCGATCAGTTGCAGCCCCACGGGCATACCGCCCTCGCCAAAGCCTGCGGGCACGCTCATGCCGGGCAAACCGGCCAGCGATGCGGGCAGGGTGAAGATGTCGGCCAGGTAGTCGGCCAGCGGGTCGCTGCCGTGCTCGCCCAGCTTCCAGGCCACCGTGGGGGCCACGGGGCCAGCGATCACGTCGCATTCTTTGAAAGCGTTCTGGAAGTCGTCGGCGATCATGCGGCGGATCTTCTGCGCCTGCAGGTAGTAAGCGTCGTAGTAGCCGTGGCTCAGCACATAGGCGCCGATCATGATGCGGCGCTTGACCTCGTCACCAAAGCCTTCGGCGCGGGTCTTCTTGTACATGTCCACCAGGTCGGTGTAGTCCTTGGCACGGTGGCCGAACTTCACGCCGTCAAAGCGGGAGAGGTTGGACGACGCTTCGGCGGGCGCGATGATGTAGTACACCGGGATGGACAGCTCGGTGCGCGGCAGGCTGATGGGCACCAGCTTGGCACCGAGCTTTTCGTATTCCTTCAGGGCGCCGTCTACGGCCGCGCGCACATCGGGGGCCAGACCTTCGCCAAAGAACTCAGCGGGGATACCGATGCGCAGACCGTCGATGCTGTCATTGAGCTTGGCGCTGAAGTTTTCGGCGGGCACGTCCAGACTGGTGGAGTCGCGGTCCGGGTCGGGGCCGCACATGGCCGACAGCAGCAGGGCGCAGTCTTCGGCGCTGCGGGCCATGGGGCCCGCCTGGTCGAGGCTGGAGGCGAAAGCAATCATGCCGTAACGGCTGGCGCGGCCGTAGGTCGGCTTGATGCCGGTGATGCCGCAGAACGAGGCGGGCTGGCGGATGGAGCCGCCGGTGTCGGTGCCGGTGACGGCAGGTGCCAGGCGCGCGGCCACGGCCACGGCGCTGCCGCCGGACGAGCCGCCAGGAATGCGGTCGGTGGCCCAGGGGTTGCGCACGGGGGCCGGGGCATCAAAGCCCACGGGGGCGACGGCCGAGTTTTCGTTGGCCGAGCCCATGGCGAACTCGTCGCAGTTGAGCTTGCCCAAGGTCACGGCGCCGGCTTCTGCCAGCTTGGTGACCACGGTGGCGTCAAACGGCGACTGGTAGCCCGCCAGCATCTTGGAGCCTGCGGTGCTAGGGAAGGCCTGGGTGACGAAGATGTCCTTGTGTGCAATTGGCACGCCTTCGAGCGCGCCTGCCGTGCCGGCGGCAATGCGGGCGTCAGCGGCCCGGGCCTGGGCCAGGGTGGCGTCTTCGTTCAGGGCCACGTAGGCGCCCAGGTTCTGGTGGGCCTTGGCGCGGGCCAGGAAATGCTGTGCGGCTTCGACGGCAGAGAATTGCTTGCCGCGCAGGCCCGCAGCCAGTTCGACCACGCTCAGGTCGTGCAATGCGGTGGTGTTCAGGGTCATGGCGGGGCTCACTCGATCACTTTGGGCACCAGGAACAGGCCGCGCTCTACAGCGGGGGCGCTCTTCTGGTTGGCTTCGCGGTTGTTGGGCTCGCTGGCGATGTCATCGCGCAGGCGCAAGGCCACCGGCTGGATGGCTGCCACGGGGTGGGCCAACGGCTCAATCCCTTGGGTATCCACAGCCCGCATTTGCTCCACCACGTCGAAAAAACCGTTCAATTGCGTGAGCATGCGCTCACTTTCTTGAGGGGTAAGCTCCAGTCGCGCCAAATTGGCGATGCGACCAATGTCCTGAGGGGTCAGTGCCATAAGGAAAGTATTTGTCGGGATACCAGATGTAAAGCTGTGATCCGGGTCATGCCGGAAGGAGTTATTCACAGGGGATGGGGTATTATCCCGGCTTTGCCGCATTACCCTTTTTTCAGCCGGTCATTGCGCGAAAAAAGCGATATTTGCCCCCCCCCACTCCCTGACACACCCGGCGACGGCAGGCCGACGCGCATGCCGTGCCTGAGAGGATTTTTGAATGTTCGGAGCTTTCCGTCGGTATTTCTCCACCGACCTTGCCATTGACCTTGGCACGGCCAACACCCTCATCTTCGCACGCGACAAAGGCATCGTTCTGGACGAGCCCTCCGTGGTTGCCATTCGCCACGAAGGCGGCCCCCATGGCAAGAAGGTGATCCAGGCCGTGGGCCGCGAAGCCAAGGCCATGCTGGGCAAGGTGCCCGGCAACATCGAAGCCATCCGCCCGATGAAAGACGGCGTGATCGCCGACTTCGTGATCACCGAACAGATGATCAAGCAGTTCATCAAGATGGTGCATCCCCGCTCGGTGCTGACGCCCAGCCCCCGCATCATCATCTGCGTGCCCTGCGGTTCGACCCAGGTCGAACGCCGCGCCATCAAGGACGCGGCCGAGGCAGCTGGCGCCACAGCGGTGTACCTGATCGAAGAACCCATGGCCGCCGGCATTGGCGCCGGCCTGCCCGTGTCGGAGGCTTCGGGCTCCATGGTGGTGGACATTGGCGGCGGCACCACCGAGGTGGGCGTGATCTCGCTGGGCGGCATGGTCTACAAGGGCAGCGTGCGCGTAGGTGGCGACAAGTTCGACGAAGCCATCATCAACTACATCCGTCGCAACTACGGCATGCTGATCGGTGAACCCACGGCCGAAGCCATCAAGAAGAACATCGGCTCTGCCTTCCCAGGCTCGGAAGTCAAGGAGATGGAAGTCAAGGGCCGTAACCTGTCCGAAGGCGTGCCACGCAGTTTCACCATCTCGTCCAACGAGGTGCTGGAAGCCCTGACCGAGCCGCTCAATCAGATCGTTTCTGCCGTGAAGAACGCGCTGGAGCAAACCCCGCCCGAACTGGGCGCCGACATTTCTGACCGCGGCATGATGCTTACGGGCGGCGGTGCACTGCTGCGCGATCTGGACCGTCTGCTGTCCGAAGAAACCGGCCTGCCCGTGCTGGTGGCCGAAGACCCGCTGACCTGCGTGGTGCGCGGCTGCGGCATTGCGCTGGAGCGCATGGACCGTCTGGGCAGCATCTTCACCAGCGAGTAATTTCTCAGTGCCAGGGCCGCCCCGGTGGGGCGCTCTGGTCAATGCGGCATGATCGCTGATGCTTCAATGCTTTGTGAATCCACTGCAGTGATTCAACCCCTACGCGACCATTCCTGAGCACTGCCCTCTATGCCCCTGGGAACCTTAGAGCGCAGTGCGCCCCCGTTGTTCAAGCAAGGCCCTTCGGCCTTGTCGCGTTTTGCCGCCTTCAGCGCCCTGGCCTTGTTCCTCATGGTGGCCGACACCCGTTTCCAGATCGCCGGGCCGGTGCGCCAGGCGATTGGCACGGTGCTGTACCCCGTGCAATGGCTCATGCTGCAGCCGGTGGAATGGTCTCGGCATGGCTCTGGTTACTTCCAGTCGCTGCAGTCGGCCCAGGCCGCGGCCGATGCTGCCGCCCAGAAACTTGTCGTGGTGTCGCAGCAAGCCCACCAGGCGGAGCAACTGGCCCAGGAAAACATACGACTGCGCAAACTGCTGGAACTGCGTGACCGCCTGGACACGCCAGCGCAGGCCGCCCAGGTGATTTACGACACTGCAGACGCCTTCACCCGCCGCGTGGTCATCGACCAGGGGCAGGTGCATGGGGTGGAGCAGGGGGTGCCCGTCATGGACGAAGGCGGTGTGCTTGGGCAGGTTACCCGCGTCTTTCCGCTGGTGAGCGAAGTGACGCTACTGGTAGACCGTGACCAGGCCATTCCCGTGCTCAACCTGCGCACGGGTGCGCGAGCGGTGGCCTACGGCGACCCTACGGCTGAGCATGGCGGCGGGATCGAGTTGCGATTCATCCAGGCCAATGCCGACGTGCGCGAAGGCGACTTGCTCACCACCAGTGGTGTGGACGGCGTGTACCCACCGGGCCTGCCCGTAGCGCGGGTGGCCCATGTGGAGCGGCGTGCCGACTCTGCATTTGCCCGCATCTATTGCCAGCCCCTGGCCCAGGTGCAGGGGGTTCGCCATGTGGTGGTGCTCAAGCCGCTGACCGACCACCTGCCACCGCGCCCCCAGCCCGCCCAGGCAGAGCACGGCAAGAGGGCGCGCAAATGATGCAGCGCCGCCAGCCATTGCGTTGCGCGCGCCCAGCCTGCACAGGGGAGTCCGCATGATCATGCCGCGTGGGCAGCAACTGCTGCTGCCAGTCAACCCCGCGTTCATTGCCGTCAGCTTGCTGATCGGCCTGGCCATCAATCTCGTGCCACTGGGGCGCTGGGTGTGGCTGCCAGATTTTTTGATGGTGCTGATCGTCTTCTGGGGCGTGCACCAGCCCCTGCGCACGGGCATGGGCGTGGCGTTTGCCTTGGGGCTTTGCATGGACGTAGGGCAGTCGGCCCTGCTGGGGCAGCATGCCCTGGTGTACACCGTGCTTTCGTACAGCGCGATTGCCATGCACCGCCGCCTGCTGTGGTTCAGCGGGCCAGCGCAGGCGCTGCAGGTGTTTCCGCTGTTTGCCTTGGCGCATGGCATCGAAGTGGTGCTGCGCTTGCTGGCAGGTGGCACGTTTCCGGGGTTCTGGGTGTTGCTCGCGCCGGTGCTGGAATTGGCCCTGTGGCCGCTGGCCAGCTGGATGCTGCTGGCGCCCCAGCGCCGCCCCCCGGACCGCGACGAGAACCGCCCCCTGTGACCATGGCGAGTGCAGGCCAGCCACGACTGCCGTGCCCCGGACTGTGCACCGGTGCGGCCCCTGTTGCGCCCGTGCGGCGTGACCACGCCGGAGTGCGCCAGCCATGACCGAAATTCGCAACGTGGCGGCCGATGCCTCGCGCCTGCGCCTGCGGGTGCTGGCGGTGGGGCTGGTGGTGTTCCTGGCGTTCTGCCTGATCGTGGCGCGCCTGGTGTTTTTGCAGGTGGTGCGCCACGAAGATCTGGCGGCCCAGGCAGAGAGCAACCGCACGGCCGTGGTGCCCATCGTGCCCAACCGCGGGCTGATCCTGGACCGCAACGGCGTGGTGCTGGCCACCAACTACGCGGCCTACACGCTGGAGATCACCCCTTCGCGCGCCGCACCGCTCGAAGAAACCATTGACCAGCTCTCCAAGGTGGTGGACATCCACCAGCGCGACCGCCGCCGCTTCAAGCGGCTGCTGGAAGAGTCGCGCAACTTTGAATCGCTGCCCATCCGTACCCGGCTGACCGATGAGGAAGTGGCGCGCTTTGCCGCGCAGCAGTACCGCTTCCCTGGCGTGGAGATCAAGGCCCGGCTGTTCCGCAACTACCCCCTGGGCGAAATCGGCAGCCACGCGATTGGCTACATCGGCCGCATCAACCAGAACGAGAAGCAGCGCATTCAGGACGCAGACGACGAGGCCAACTACCGGGGCACCGAATACATCGGCAAGCTGGGCGTGGAGCAAAGCTTTGAAACCGCCCTGCACGGCATCACCGGCGTGGAGCAGATGGAGACATCGGCCGGCGGGCGCGCCGTGCGCAAGCTGGCCAGCCGCCCCGCCACGCCCGGCAAGAGCGTGATGATCTCGCTGGACATCAAGCTGCAGAAGATGGTGGAAGACCTGTTTGGTGACCGCCGAGGCGCTCTGGTGGCCATTGACCCGCGCAACGGCGAAGTGCTGGCGCTGGTGAGCAAGCCCACGTTCGACCCCAACCTGTTTGTCGAAGGCATCGACGTGGAGAACTGGACCGCGCTCAACGAGTCCATCGACAAACCCCTGCTCAACCGCGCCCTGCGGGGTCTTTACCCACCCGGCTCCACCTACAAGCCCTTCATGGCGCTGGCCGCGCTGGAGCTGAACAAGCGCTCGCCCAGCATGATCGTGAGCGACCCCGGCTACTACAACTTTGGCGGCCGCACCTTCCGCAGCCACGAAGGCGGCCTGGGCGCGCTCGACATGCACCGCGCCATCCAGTTCTCCAGCAACACCTACTTTTACTCGCTGGCCGTGGAGATGGGCGTGGACGCCATCCACGATTTCATGAAGCCCCTGACCTTCGGGCAGACCACGGGCATTGACCTGAACGGCGAGGTGCGCGGCACCCTGCCCAGCACCGAATGGAAGCGCAACACCTACAAGCGGCCTGAGATGAAGCGCTGGTTTCCTGGGGAAACCGTCTCGCTCGGCATTGGCCAGGGTTACAACAATTTCACCATGCTGCAACTGGCCGTGGCCCAGGCCACCCTGGCCAACGGCGGCACGCGCTACACGCCCCACCTCATCAAGGCTGTGAAAGACACAGTGACGGGCGAGCTGAGCCCCGTGCCCCAGCCGCCAGGCCAAGACCTGGGCTACAAGCCCAAGAACGTGGAGATCGTGCGCAACGCCCTGATTGCGGTGAACAAGGGCGGCACGGGCACCCGGGTGTTCGCGGGCGCGCCCTATTCCTCTGCCGGCAAGACCGGTACCGCGCAGGCCGTGAGCCTGGGCCAGAACGTGAAGTACAACGCCAAGCTGCTGGAAGAACACCAGCGCGACCACTCGCTCTATGCCGCGTTTGCCCCTGCCGAAGCGCCCGAAATTGCAGTGGCGGTGATTGTGGAAAACGCAGGCTTTGGTGCCGCCCACGCGGCCCCTATCGCGCGGCGCGTGTTCGACTACTGGCTGCTGGGCGATTACCCCAGCGAAGAAGACATCGCGGCCGTGCGCAAGGGCCAGGCGTCTGCCCCGCTGGGCAAGCCGCGCAAGGCGGCAGACATTGTGCTGCCCACTCCCTGAGTTTTGCTATCAAATTGTGAGCTGCTTGCGCTTGTGGAATAAGCGCTAGGGCCACTTTTGGTATGAAGTCTGGTGCAGTGCCTGTGGCCGTGCAGGGCCCTGTGGCATACCCTGTTCCCCGCATCTCCCAGCCTGCGCCGCAGTATCAGCGCGCATTGGCGCAGCCGCCAGCGCTCTCGCTTAGGCCTTCTCTGGCTGGGCTGGCGGGGTAGCGGCCGCACTGGCAGGCTGCAACTGGCTCACCACCAGCGCGGTCACGATCAGGGCCGCCCCTCCCACGCCCGCCCAGCCCAGGCTTTCACCCAGAAGGAACCAGGCCGTCAGCGACGCAAACACAGGCTCCAGACCAAACACAATCGCGCTGCGCATGGCGTCCACGCGCTGCTGGCCCCAGGCCTGCAGGCTCACCACCACCACGCTGGCCAGCAGGCCCAGGTACAGCAGCGCCAGCCAGGCTGTGTTGTCCAGCCGGGTGAGGCCGGGCAGCCAGTCCATGTGACCATCGCGCCCCCACAGCAGGGCTGTGGAGGCCACGCACATCACCAGCGCCTGTGCGGCAGCCATGCGCGTGGCGCGCAGAGGTGCAGCGCTGGTGCGGCGCGAGCATTCTTCCAGCGCCAGGATGTACAGCGCGTAGAACACCGTGCTGGCCAGGGTGAGCGTATCGCCCAGGTTCCATGGCTCGTTTTCATGGAACATCAGCGCCATGCCCGCAAACGCCATGGCGCACGCCGCCCACAGTTGCCAGCCGTAGCGGCGGCCCAGCGCCAGCATGGCAATCAAGGGCACCACCAGCACGTTCAGCCCGGTCACAAACGCGTTGCGGTTGCTGCTGGTGCGCGCCAGCCCTTCGATCTGCAGCCAGAACGCGAGGAACAGCAACAGACCCAGCGCCGTGCCCCAACGCCGTTCATTGCGGTGCATGCCCAGCCACAGGGGCAGCAACACCACCAGCGCAATCGCAAAGCGCAGCCAGATGATCTGCAGCGCATCGAGCTGCGCTGACAGCAGCTTCATGGCGGGGAAGGTGGTGCCCCACACTACGGTGACGATGAGCAGGGCGATCAGGCCCGAGCGTTCAGTGCGCATGGCTAACGACTCCAGAACAAAACCAAAAAAAAGAAAAAGGCCCCCGGTTGCCCGGCGGCCTTGCGGCTGATGCGCGGGCTAAGGGCTAGTGGCTGACCTGACCGAGGAATGCTCGGATGCGGTCGTTGGCCGGGTTGCTGAAGAACTCCTTGGGTGGCGCGTCGTGCGCGATGCGGCCCTGGTCGAAGAACATCACGCGATCGGCCACCTCGCGGGCAAAGCCCATTTCGTGGGTCACGACGATCATCGTCATGCCGCCGCGCGCCAGGCTGCGCATCACGTCCAGCACTTCCTTGACCATTTCGGGGTCGAGTGCCGAGGTGGGCTCGTCAAACAGCATCACTTTGGGCTGCATGGCCAGGGCGCGGGCAATGGCCACCCGCTGCTGCTGTCCGCCCGACAGTTGCCAAGGGTACTTGTGGGCGTGGTCTTGCATGCCCACGCGGCGCAGCAACTGCATGGCCTCTTCGTTGGCTTGCGCGCGCGGCGTGTGGCGAATGCGGCGGGGTGCCAGCGTCACGTTGTCCAGCACGCTCATGTGGCCGAACAGGTTGAACTGCTGGAACACCATGCCCACTTCGCAACGCTGGCGCTGCAGCGTGGCCAGGTCGTCGCACACATCGACGCCATCGATCGTGATGCGCCCGCTGTCATGGGGCTCCAGCCGGTTGATCGCGCGCAGCAGCGTGCTCTTGCCGGAGCCGGAGGCGCCGATGATGACCGTGACCTCGCCCGTGTGGAACACGGTGGACACGTCCTTGAGCACCTGGTGTGTGCCAAACGACTTGCACACGCGCTCGGCCACGATGTAGGGCTTGGGTTGGGCGTTGGAGTTCATTGGTTGCGGCCCTCCACGTCAAAGCGGTACTCGACCGCGTTCGAAATCTGCGTGACCAGCGTGGTGAGCAGCAGGTAGGTGACGGCCACCGTGGTCAGCGTGGCGATGGGCTGGAAGGTGGCCGACTGGATGCGGTTGCCCACATTGGTCAGCTCCACCACGCCGATGGCGTAGGCCAGCGAAGAATCCTTGAGCAGCGCCACAAAGTTGCTGACCAGCGGCGGCAGCGAGATCTTGAACGCCTGGGGGAACACCACGTCCAGGAACACATGCGTGCGGCCCAGGCCCAGGGCTTTGGCGGCCTCGGTCTGCCCGCGCGGCACAGCCAGCAGGCCAGCGCGCAGGGCTTCGGCGTTGTAGGCTCCCACGTTCAGACCCAGAGCCACCACGGCGGCGGCGAAGTCGGGCAGGTTCAGGCCCGGCACCAGCACCGGCAGGGCAAAGTACACGAACAGGATCTGCACCAGCAGCGGCGTGCCGCGGATGGCCCAGATGTAGAAGCTGGCAACCCAGCGCACAGCCACCCAGCGGGCAGTGCGGGCCAGAGCCGCCACGGTGCCCAGCACCAGGCCGACTGCGCCACTGACGAGCGTGAGCCACAGGGTGGTGCGGGCGCCATCAGAGAAGGCTTGGGCGTTGGAGCCAATGGGCTCGGGAAGGAACGAGAGCACCTGGCCCAGGAGCGACAGGGCCAGCACCATGAGCACCAGCGCGGCGACAAGGGTGGCATTGCTGCGCTGCTGGCGGGACCAGGTTTGCGGCCAGAGGGCGATAAGCATGAATGAAATGACCGTTCGGTCTCAGTTCTGGATCAGTTCAGCGGCAGGCTCTGCGCACCGAAGGTGCCGAGTGTGCCAGCAAAAACAAAAGGTGCGCAGGGGGCAAGCCCCCTGCGCACCCCGGGGTGTCTGCCAGTGAAGGGCAGCGTGTGCGCCACGCCAGCCCCTCATCCGGCAGCCCCTTGTGCTTGCAGATCAGTTGCAGCGCACGTCTTCGTTGAAGTACTTCTTGGACACGGCGGCGTAGCTGCCATCGGCCAGCACTTCGGCGAAGGCCTTGTTCCAGGCTTCGGTC
Organism: Acidovorax sp. IB03; assembly: GCF_016406015.1. Classification (NCBI taxonomy): domain Bacteria; kingdom Pseudomonadati; phylum Pseudomonadota; class Betaproteobacteria; order Burkholderiales; family Comamonadaceae; genus Acidovorax; species Acidovorax sp. IB03. Next base: position 23,254 of record NZ_JAEFCH010000028.1, read on the forward strand.
AGGCTGGTGTTGCCCAGGGCCATGGCGGGGGCAATGCGCTCGATGAACAGCATGTCGCCCAGCTTGAAGCCGGCCTTGGCGTTCTTGGCCGCGGCTTCCTTGGCCACGAACTTGTCGCTCACCCAGGCGTCCACGCGCTTGGAGATCAGGGCGCGCTGGGCGTCGGTGTCTTGGGGGAAGTTCTTCACTTCCTTCACGCCCGCGAGCTTTTGCACGTTCGTGAGGTAGCTGGTGCCGGTTTGCACGGCTACCACCTTGCCAGTCAGGTCCGCAGCGGTGCGGATCTTGGCGTCCATCGCCACGATCATGCCGCCCGAGCAGTAGTGGGGGTTGGCAAAGGTCACGGCCTTGGCGCGCTCTTCGGTCACGCCGTGCGAGGCGATCACGACATCCCAGCGGTTTTGGGCCAGGCCGGTCAGCAGGGCGTCAAAGCCCAGGGTCTTCCACTCCAGCTTCAGGCCCATCTTCTTGACGACCAGCTCCGCCACTTCGACTTCAAAGCCCGTCAGCTGGGTGCCCTTGAAGTAGTTGAAGGGAGCGAACTGGCCTTCGGTGGCGACGATGATCTTGCCGTCTTTCTTGACTTCGTCGAGCGTGCGGGCTTGGGCGACGAAGGCGGCGCACAGCGCCACAGCGGTAACAACGGTCTTCAACAGTTTCATGGCAAGATCCTGCAGGGGTAGTTTCAGGTACAAAAAAATCCGACATGCAGGTGGGCAAGCCGGAAGCGGAAAACACAACCATCGCCAGGGGCGATGGGCCTGTTCATCAAATAGAAATAATTATAGGACGCCCGTTCTTTTGAAGAACACGCAGGACAACCCTAGTGTTGCGCGGGCGTCCAGCGGGTTTTTGACCGGCGTCAGCCCACCGCTTGTTCAGCGCAGGAACGCGTCGTAGCCCGTCTTCAGGATCAGGCTGCTCACCACCACGATGAAAATGCCGCGCACAAAACCGGTGCCATGCTTGAGTGCCATGTGCGTGCCGGCCATGCTGCCCACCACATTGGCGATGGCCAGCGTCACCGCGTAGTGCCACCAGACATGGCCCTTGAAGGCAAACAGCGAGATGGCCGCGATGTTGGTGGCGCAGTTGAGCAGCTTGGCCGAGGCCGAGGCGTTCAGGAAGTCGTAACCCAGCAGGCGCACGAACAGGAACACGAAGAAACTACCGGTACCCGGCCCAAAGAAGCCGTCGTAAAAACCAATGCCCAGGCCCACCAGGCTGGCCACCCACACCTCGGCATTGCCGCTGAAGCGGGGCGCATGGTGGCGGCCCAGGTCTTTCTTGGCCAGGGTGTAGGCCAGCACGGCCAGCAGCACCAGCGGCAGCACCTTGCGCAGTAAGTCGGGCGACAGGGCCGTGACCGTCCAGGCACCTGCAAAGGCGCCGGCAAAACCCGCTGCCGCTGCGGGCAGCAGGGCGGCCCAGCGCATTTCCACGCGGCGGCTGTACTGCCAGGTGGCCATGGCGGTGCCCCACACCGACCCGGCCTTGTTGGTGCCAAACAGCGTGGCCGGTGCTGCCCCTGGGAAGGCGGCAAACAGGGCCGGGGTCAGGATCAACCCGCCGCCGCCCACAATCGCATCAATGAAGCCTGCCAGGAGCGAGGCGAAGGTGATAAAAATCCATTCCATCGCCCGATTTTCGCACCTCTACTGCTATGACCTTGGTAGCAACGCGGTGGAGCCGGCGACAGCGCTGCGCACGCGCAGGCGAAAAAAAAGCGCTGGGATCGCCAGCGCTTCGAAAACTTTGCGCACCTCGTTGGGTGCTTATCTTGGTAGTTGGTTTAAGGGTTGTCTCCTCGGTCCCCTCATCTGGGACGCCTTGGAGCCCCGTGAGTGCTTGCACTGTAACCCCTGCACTTGCGTGGTGCATTGGGAGTTTCCCGAGGGATGGTGCAGTGCACCAAACGGGGCGCAGCGCTGGCACGCCTTGTGCATCCCCCCGAAGGCAACGGAGGTAGCAACAGATGAACCACAGCGAGAAACTCGCCATCGCCGCGCACCTGCATGTGCTGCTGCGGCGCAAGACGGGCCGCGTGACAGACACCGAATGGATGGCCAGCAACGGCAGCTATGCCCGCGAGATCGCCCGCTTCGCCCGCGAACGCGCCGTGTTGGACCAGGCCCCTGAACTGATCGAGTGGGCCGACCGCCTGGATCACTGCATGCAAGACACCTTGGCGGCCGAGTTGCGCCGCAGTGCCCGCGAGGCCGAGGCCGCCCGTGTAGCAGAGCAGGCTGCCGCACCGTCGGCGCACACTGCGGCCGCGGGGCATTCGCAGGCGCGGCGTTATGTGGGTGGTATCCGCTGATCTGGCGCCGTGCTGAACCGCCCCGCCGTGGGCAGGCGGCCCTGCCATGGCGCATTGCCCATCGCCCTGTGTATGCGTTTGGACTGACGAGTGCGCGAGGCTGCGTCAGCCACCCGCGCGCTGAGCCTCCACCATCCACTGCGCGGCGCGTTCGGCCATCATCAGCGTGGGCGAGTTGGTGTTGCCGCTGGTGATGGTGGGCATGGCCCCTGCATCCACCACGCGCAGGCCGTGGATGCCGCGCACACGCATCTGACTGTCCAGCACCGCCATGGGGTCCTGGTCGTGCCCCATCTTGGTGGTGCCCACGGGGTGGAAGATGGTGGTGGCAATGTCGCCCGCCAGCCGCGCCAGGTCTTCATCGGTCTGGTACTGCACGCCGGGCTTCCATTCCTCAGGCCGGTACTTGGCCAGCGCGGGCTGGGCCACGATGCGGCGCGTGACGCGCAGGCTGTCGGCGGCCACCTTGCGGTCTTCGGGGGTGCTCAGGTAGTTGGGGGCAATGGCGGGCGCGGTGCGGAAGTCGGCGTTCTTGATCTGCACTGTGCCCCGGCTGGTGGGGTTGAGGTTGCACACGCTGGCCGTGAAGGCCGGGAAGCTGTGCAGCGGCTCGCCAAACGCATCCAGCGACAAGGGTTGCACGTGGTACTGGATGTTGGGGTACACATGCTCGTCGCTGCTGCGCGTGAAGGCACCCAGTTGCGACGGCGCCATGCTCATGGGGCCGCTGCGTTTGAGCACGTATTCGAGCCCGATCTTGGCCTTGCCCACCAGCGAGTTGGCCATGGTGTTGAGCGTGGGCACGTTCTGCACCTTGTAGACCGAGCGGATCTGCAGATGGTCTTGCAAATTGGCACCCACGCCGGGCAAATCTTGCACCACGTCAATGCCATGCTGGCGCAGCAGCGCTGCGGGCCCGATGCCCGAGAGCTGCAGCAGCTGCGGCGAGTTCACGGCGCCCGCACTCAGCACCACCTCGCGGGCGGCGTGGGCGGTCACCATCTCGTGGCCGTCCCACACCTTCACGCCGGTGCAGCGGCGGCTGCCATCGGGCTGGGTTTCGATGATGAGCTGCGTGGCCTGCGCGCTGGTCCACATCTCAAAGTTGGGCCGCCCATAGCAGGTGGGGCGCAGGAAGGCCTTGGCCGTGTTCCAGCGCCAGCCGCTTTTCTGGTTCACCTCAAAGTAACCCACGCCCTCGTTGGTGCCCCGGTTGAAGTCGTCGGTGGCGGCAATGCCGGCTTCCTGGGCAGCCTGCGCAAAGGCGTCCAGCACATCCCAGCGCAGGCGCTGCTTTTCCACGCGCCATTCGCCGGTGCTGCCGGTGGCTTTGTTGCCGTGCAGGCGTTTGAAGTTTTCATTGACGCCCTCGGGCTGGTCCAGCCGCCAGTGGTCTTCGTGGCGGCGGAAGTGGGGCAGCACGTTGTCCCAGCGCCAGCTGTCGTCGCCCGTCAGCTGGGCCCACTGGTCGTAGTCGCGCGACTGGCCGCGCATGTAGATCATGCCGTTGATGCTGCTGCAGCCGCCCAGCGTCTTGCCGCGCGGGTAGCGCAGGGTGCGGCCGTTCAGGCCTGCGTCGGGCTCGGTGTGGTAGAGCCAGTCGGTGCGGGGGTTGCCAATGCAGTACAGGTAGCCCACAGGGATGTGGATCCAGTGGTAGTCGTCTTTTCGCCCCGCCTCCACCAGCAGCACGCGGTAGCGGCCACTGGCGCTCAGGCGGTTGCAGAGCAACGCGCCTGCAGTGCCGCCGCCAATGATGATGTAGTCAAACTGGGTGTCGCTCATGGATGGGTCGAAAACGGATTGGTAACCCGCCCCATTGTGCTGAGCGCCCACCGTCTGTCGATGGGGTAAATGCCTGTTGCTATCAAATAAATAGCTGGTTGCGCTTGTTCAATAAGCGCTGGAGGGTGTTTTGATAAAAATTACATCTGCTCCCCGGAAGAATGTGCCAAGCGCTGCACGCGGATCCGCTACCATGCTTGACTCTGTCGTTCACCCTCATTGCCCGCCCGGCGGCCCGCGCCGCCCTCACCATGACCATTGACAGCGTTGCCCCCCGCATCGTCCGCACCGACACACCCGATGGGCCGTGCGCGCAGCCGCAAGGGCGCTGGGGCGCGGCCGAACTGGGCACGCGGGCACAGTGGAAGCTGCTGCGTCGCCAGCTGCAAGACAACGCACCCGCCGCCACCTTGGGGTGGGATTTGCGCAGCCTGCAGTGGCTGGACCATGTGGGTGCCCAGCTGCTGTGGAACCACTGGGGCCACACCTGGCCCGCGCGCCTTGAGTTGACGGACGTGCAGCGCACCCTGCTGGAGCGCGTGGCAGAGCTCACCATCACCAACCCGCCCGCACCTGCGCCCTGGCGCCTGTTTGACGAGGTGGACCGCCTGGGCGCGCTGGTGCTGCACGGGCTGGACCACGCCCGCCATATCGTGCAGATGGTGGGTCAGCTGGTGCTGGATTTGCTGCGCCTGGCGCGCAACCCCCGGCGCGGCCCCTGGCGCGATGTGTCGGGCCACCTCTACCGCATGGGTGCCACGGCCCTGCCCATCACCGCGCTGGTGGGCTTTTTGATTGGTGTGGTGCTGGCCTACCTGATGAGCCTGCAGCTGCGCCAGTTCGGGGCCGAGTCGTTCATCGTCAACATCCTGGGCATCTCGCTCATCCGCGAGCTGGGGCCCATGCTGGCGGCCATTTTGGTGGCGGGGCGCTCGGGCTCGTCCATCACTGCGCAGATCGGTGTGATGCGCGTGACCGAAGAGCTGGACGCCATGCGCGTCATGGGCATACCGCACGGCTTTCGGCTGGTGATGCCGCGCACCCTGGCGCTGGCGCTGGCCATGCCGCTCATCAGCGTGTGGACCACGCTGGCCGCGCTGGCAGGGGGCATGCTGGCGGCCGACATCACGCTGGGCATCTCGCCTTCCTACTTTGTGCAGGCCCTGCCCGCCGCAGTGAAGGTGGGCAACCTCGGGCTGGCGGTGGCCAAGTCGGTGGTGTTTGGGGCGTTCATTGCCCTCATCGGCTGCCACTGGGGCCTGCGCGTCAAGCCCAACACCCAGAGCCTGGGCGAGGGCACCACGGCCTCGGTGGTCACGTCCATCACCATGGTCATCATCGTCGATGCGATATTCGCCGTGGCCTTCCGCAACGTGGGGATCTGAGCCATGGCCACCGCGCACTCGCACCCACCGCTGTTGGCCACCCCCGACGCCATTGCCGTAGCGGCGCACACACCTGTCCACGAACAGCCCATCGTCGAAGCCAAAGGGCTGTGGACGGTGTTTGGCAAAGGCACCGAAGCCTTTGCCGTGCACCAGGACCTGGAGTTCGTCGTGCAGCGCGGTGAAATGTTGTCGCTCGTCGGCGGCTCGGGCACGGGCAAAACCGTGCTGCTGCGGCAGATTTTGGGCCTGGCCCAGCCCACGCGCGGCACCGTCACTGTGCTGGGCCGCCCGGCATCTGAAATGGGGCGCGAAGGTGCTGCCAGCCGCGTGGGCATGCTGTTCCAGCACGGCGCGTTGTTCTCGGCCTTCAACGTGCTCGACAACGTGGCCTTTGCCCTGCGCGAGCAAGGCACCCTGCCCGAAGAACTGGTGCGCGCCGCTGCCCTGGTCAAGCTGCAGATGGTGGGCCTCAAGCCCGAGCACGCCACCCGCATGCCGGCCGATCTGTCGGGCGGCATGGTCAAGCGCGTGGCCCTGGCCCGCGCGCTCATCATGGACCCACCCCTGCTGCTGCTCGACGAGCCCACAGCGGGGCTGGACCCCAGCAGCTCCGACGACTTCTGTGCCCTGGTGCGCGAGTTGCGCGCGGCCCTGGGGCTCACCGTCATCATGGTCACGCACGACCTCGATACCCTGTTTGCCCTGAGCACCCGCGTGGCCGTGCTGGCCGATAAAAAAGTCATCGTCACCGGCCCACCGCACGAGGTGGCCCACTTCAAACACCCGTTCATCGAACACTTCTTCATGGGCGAACGCGGCCAGCGCGCCATGGCGCCGTTGCAGCCACCTGCACCGGCAGCCACGCCAAATGCCGCCGCGCCCTCCAAGGAAACCTGATGGAAAACAAATCACATGCCCTTGCTGCGGGCATCTTTGTCATCGTCGTGACGGCGCTGCTGGCGGGCCTGGCCATCTGGCTCACCCGCGACAACGCCAATTACGACCTGTACGAGCTCACCACCAGCGATGGAGTCAGCGGGCTGCAGCCCCAGGCCGCCGTGCGCTACAAGGGCGTGGCCGTGGGCAAGGTGCAGCGCATCGGGTTTGACCCGCAGGTGTCCGGCAACGTGCTCATCCGCATCGCCGTCAACCACAACGCGCCTGTCAGCCCCACCACCTTTGCCACGCTGGGCTACCAGGGTGTCACTGGCCTGGCCCATGTGCTGCTGGACGACGCCACCCAGCCCTTGCCCCAGCTGCCCCCCGGCCCCAGCGGCCTGCCGCGCCTCACGCTCAAGCCCTCGCCCTTTGGGCGCATTGCCGAGCAAGCCCCCAACATCCTGGCCCAGGTCGAGGAAGCCACCCGCCGCATCAACCAGTTGCTGGGCGATGAGAACCAGCAGCGCATCACCCAGGCGCTGGGTAACATCGGCCAGACGGCGGGCAGCGTCAACGCGCTTACCCAGCGGCTCGATGCCACCCTGCAAAACCGGCTGGACCCCGCACTGGCCGCGCTGCCCCCGCTGGCCGACGACGCGCGCCACACGCTGAAATCGCTGCAGCAGGCGGGTACCAGCGTGACGGCCATGGCCAACGACATCCGCACCACCACCCAGCGCCTGAGCGCCGAAGGCGGCGCCATCGACCAGCTCACCCACGGCGCGCAGGTGATGGCGGCAGCGGCCGACAACTTCAGCCGCTCCACCCTGCCCAGCATCAACCGCGCCGCCGACGAAACCGGCCGCGCCGTGCGCCAGATGGGCCTGGCCGCCAGCGCCGTCAGCGACAACCCCCAACTCTTCATCTACGGCAGCGGCCGCCTGCCCCCCGGCCCCGGCGAGCCCGGTTTTGCCCCGCCCCTGGCCCACCCCTGACCGACAAAGGCACGCGCCATGCACACACCCTTCGCACGTTCTGCCATGAATGCTATTGAAAATATAGCTGCTAGCGCTTGCTACAAAAGCGCTGCAGCCGCTTTTTGTCTGGTATTGCTGGTGGGCTGCAGCGCCTTGCCAACGCCGCCCAACCGCCCTGTCTCGTACGACTTTGGCCCGGGGCTGACCAGCCTGCCCGCCGCCGACCGCCGCGCCAGCCTGCCGCCCATCGCCCTGGCCGACGTGGAGGCCACGGGCCTGTCAGAAAGCAGCACCGCCGTGCTGTACCGCCTGAACTACGCCGACGCCCAACAGCTGCGCCCCTACACCCTGGCCCGCTGGACCCAGCCGCCCGTGCAACTGGTGCAGCAAGCCCTGCGCGACCAGCTGGGCCTGCGCCGCGCCGTGCTGCAAGACGCCGATGCCGCCGCCCAGGCGCGCGACACCGCCCGCGGCGGCAAACTGCCGGCCGTGCTGCGCATTGAGCTGGAAGAATTCAGCCACCTCTTCACCAGCCCCACCGAAAGCACCGGCCTGCTGCGCCTGCGCGCCACCCTGGTAGACCCCACCCCCGCAGGCGAAACCCTGCTGGGCCAGCGCGTGTTCATCGTGCAAAAGCCCGCGCCTACCCCTGACGCCGCGGGCGGCACCCGCGCCCTGGCGGCTGCTGCGCGGCAGGTGGCGGTGGAGATTGATGAATGGGTGGCGCAGGGCGTGAAGTAAGCGGCGCCCTTTGCCTGGGCTGGGCGCACCCAGCGTTCAGGCGGCCATGAAGCCCAGGTCGGTGGGGTAGTCCGCCCCGCCAAAGTGGCTCAGGTTGGGCAGCACGCCCGCCAGCTCGGTGTTGGCCACGCCGAACCATTTGGCCAGGGTGGCTGCGTACTGGTCTACCGACGTGCTGGGCAGCAGGCGGCCCTGGCCCACGTGCCATTGGTCGTTGGCGTCGGCGGTGTTGGTGATGCTCACCGGTGGCGCCTTGCCGTAGAACGCCCGGCCTTTGACTGCGCCGCCCACCATGAAGTGGTGGCTACCCCAGCCGTGGTCTGATCCGTCGCCGTTGGAGCTGAGGGTGCGGCCAAAGTCGGATGCGGTGAACGCCGTCACCTTGTCGGCCACGCCCAGCTCCACCGTGGCGTCGTAGAAGGCGGCCATGGCTTCGCTCACGCGCCGCATCAGGTTGGGCTGCTGTGCGACGAGGTTGTCGTGCAGGTCCGCCCCTCCCGAGCCGCCTCCGCAGGCCGCCAATGCGGTGCTGGCCAGCGCGGCTGCCAGGGGGGCCAGCGGTGGGATGGGTTGTGTGCCGGATGCAGTGCCCACGGCAGCGCTCGCTGCCGTGGGTCCGCTCCCCTCCTCTTCCTTTGCCGCCAGTGCGCGCAAAGGCTCCTCGTGGGTATTTGTCATGTTGTGAGCAACCGTGGAAATGCGCTCGAAAGTGTAAGAAGCACCTTCGTCTTCTCTTGGCGCAATTTGTGAGCAATCGATACGGTCGTTACAGGGTCGCGCCCATTCCCCTGCGCTGCCTGGGCCCCTGTGTTGCAAAGAGGTGCCTCACTGTCGCGCTGCGCCTACAGCCGGGGGGGCGCGTCCTGCACCGCCGTAGGCCAGAGCCGACGGTGCCTGCCTTGCGCGGACTACGCTGGCCACGCGGCTTGTTTTCTACAGTGACTCCATCGCCGCAGCATGTATCTCACGCATTTCGGGTGGGTGGCTGGGGTGAGTTGAACTGAGGATGCGAACCATGAATGAAGACACCATCAAGGGCAACTGGAAGCAATTCAAGGGCAACCTGAAAGAGCAGTGGGGCAAGCTCACTGACGACGACTTCGACGTGATCGACGGCCGCCGCGAACAGCTGCTGGGCAAGCTGCAAGAACGCCAGGGCCTGGCCCGCGAAGCGGCTGAAAAGCAGATCAGCGACTGGCAAGCCCGCCACCCAGCCTTCCGTTTCAACGACTGACCTGCTCAGTCCTTCGGGCTGCGCGCTTGCCGCCCTTGTTCACCCCACCTATTGAATATTGAGGAGAAGACCATGAAATTCACACGCACACTGATCGCCCTGTCCGCTGCAACGCTGATGGCCACCTCGGCCATGGCTATGGAGCCCGCTGAATACAAGGCAGCCAAGGACCAGATTTCTGCCGACTACAAGGCCAACAAGCAAAAATGTGACGCCCTGCAAGGCAACGCCAAGGATGTCTGCCAGAAGGAAGCCAAGGGCGCTGAAAAGGTGGCCAAGGCCGAGCTGGACGCCCGCTACAAGCCCAGCGACAAGGCTGCTTACAAGGCACGCGTAGCCAAGGCCGATGCCGACTATGAAGTCGCCAAGGAGAAGTGCGATGACCTGAGCGGTAACGCCAAGGACGTGTGCGTGAAGGATGCCAAGGCCGCCCATGTGAGCGCCAAGGAAAACGCCAAGGTGGCCCGCGCCGCTGCCAAGCCCGCTGACAACACTGCAGCCAAGCAGGCTGACGTGGCAGAGGCCCGCAAGGACGCTGCCGCCGAAAAGAACGAAGCCAACTACAAGGCCGCCAAGGAACGCTGCGATGCCCTGAGCGGTGACGCCAAGTCCAAGTGCGTGGACGACGCCAAGCGCGTGCACGGCCAAAACTGAACGCGCCACTGACCGTGGGGCAGGTGGCCGCAGCGCTGCCTGCCCGCCCCAGCCACCGGGGTGAAATGGTTACGGGGGCCTGCCAACGGCAGGCCCCCTGATGTGCGTCAAAACCCCAGCCCGTGTTCTGCCTAAGCTGCCGCCTTTTGTCACCAACGAGGAAGAACAATGGCTGCACTGGAATGGTCTGACGCGCTGGCGCTGGATTTGCCCCTGATGGACGACACCCACCGCGAATTCGTGGATTTGCTGGCCCAGGTGGAGCAGGCCGACGACGCGACCGTGGTGCAACGCTGGCAGGAACTGGTGGACCACACCGAGCACCACTTCGGCCAGGAAGACGCCTGGATGGTGGCCACCCGATTTGCCTCTGGCAACTGCCACACCACGCAGCACAAGGTGGTGCTGCAGGTGATGCGCGAAGGCATCGTGCGGGCCGAGCAGGGCGACCTGCAGCCCATCCGCATCATGACGGGCGAGCTGGCCCAGTGGTTCCCCCAGCATGCGCAGATGATGGACGCCTCGCTGGCCCTGCACCTGCGCCGCGTGGGTTTTGACCCTGCCACCGGCGTGGTGCATGCCCCTGACGCATTGCCTGCCGAACTCATCCAGGGCTGCGGCAGCACCCACAGCTGCGTGGACCACCCCGAAAAAGAGCCCGCCGAGGCCGCCTGAGTCTCTTTGGATGCTATTAAAGGTATAGCTGCTGGCGCTTATTGCATAAGCGCTGTAGCCCTAAGAGCGGCTAACAAAACTCAGCGAAGCGGTTCTGGCTAGGCGCCGCGTCGCAGGCAGTACGCGTAGTACGACAAGACGAGGCAACGACGCCAGAAGAGTTTTGTTAGCCGCTCTAAAACACCTCTAAACGCTTTCAGCGCCTTAGCGGCAGCAGCATGGCCGCCATCCACCACGACAGATCACGCAGCGCCCGCCGCAAGGGGGCCGTGGCCGGGCGGCGGTAGGCGCTGCGCAGCAAGGCCTGCTTGGCGGTGTGCAGCGCCCGCCGGTCTTGGGCCTGCAGTGCGTGCAGCAGCCGCTGGCGGTGGCGCTCCAGCCGCTGCGCCTCGGTGTCCGTCAGGCCCGCGCAGGCTGGTGCGGGCGGGGCCAGGCTAGCGGCTTCGTTCATGGCGCGTCCTTGGGCGCGGCAGCGGGCATGGCCGGGGGCGTGCTGCGCTGTGCAGGCGTCAGCCCATACCAGTTCACCTTGCGGGTCAGCACCATCACCGCCGTCAGCACCAGGAACAGCGCCACCGAGCCCACGGCCAGCGCTGTTTGCTCCAGCTGCAGCAGCACGTACAGCAGGCCATACAGCAGGGCAATGCCTGCCCCCAGCGGAATGCCACGCGCCAGGCTGCCCAGCATGTGGCTGGCGTAGTAGCCCAGCAGCAGCACACAGGCGGTGGCCGCAGCCAGGTACGACCAGCCAAAGGGCAGGTGCTCGGACAAGCTCACCAGCAGCAGGAAGAAGCTGCACAGCGCCGCGCCCACCAGCAGGTACTGCACCGGGTGTACGCGCAGCCTTTTCGTCGCCGGGCCGCCCCAAGACGAAAAAGCGGCCCCCTCGGGGGGCAGCGACCCGCGCAGCGGTGGAGCGTGGGGGCCATTTCCCATCAGCTCGAACAGGCCCACGGCCACAAAGGTCAGGGCGATGAACAGCAGGCCGTATTTGGTGGCGCGGTCTGCCAGGGTGTAGGGGTTCACCGGGTCCACAAAGGCCACGCCAAAGCTGTCGGCGCAGTCGCGCGGTGTGGTGCCTGTGGGGGCGTATTCGGTGGGCGCATCGTCGTACCTGCCAGCGCAAATGCGGCGGCCGGCCTGCACATCCTGCTGCGCCGTGGTGGCCAGCGATGACAGGCGCCACTGGGCCGTGAAGCCCTCGGGCCCCCAGGTGCGCTCTGACGGCAGGAACCGCCCGTTGAACGAGGGGTGGGGCCAGCTGCCCGTCATCTTCACATCGGTGTTGCCGCCCAGGGGCACGATGGACAGGCGCTCGGTGCCCACCAATTCCAGGTCCAGCGCCAGCGTCAGGGGCTCGGCCTGGCCGCGCACGCCTTCAGGCAGCACCGCGTGCAGCCCCCGGCTGTAGGTGGGGTGGAAGGTGCCGGGCTTGAGGGCCAGGGCCTGTTCGCCCAGCGACACCTGCGCCGTGCGAATCCCCCGTGCATCGCCCACCGCCACCATCACGATGGGCGCGCCGCACTGCAGGCGCGAGCCTTTGACGGTGCTGTGCGCCTGCAGGCTGGCCAGCCCGGCCCACTGCGCGGTGAGGTGCGTCTTGAGGTTGAAGGTGTTGACCTTGTGCAGGCCCCGGGCGCGCTCTTCCATGCCCACGCTGGATCGCACCTGCAGCTGCTCGGGCATGGCGGTGAGCAGAAATTCGCGCCGCTGCTCGGTGGTGCGGCGCTCCTCGCCCTTGCCGGTCTCTGCATCCCAGCTTTCCACGCAGGCGCTGTGGATCATCGGGCCCATCAGCGTTTGCGGGCCGGCCAGGCTGTCGGCCACGCTTTGGGCCGTGAGTGTGCGGTAGCGCTGGCGGTCGCGCACCACCTCTTCAATCTGCGCCAGGCCGATGAGCAGCAGCACGAACACGGCGCCCAGCGCGGCCAGTTTGGTGATCAGTGGGTGTTTCAAAAGACTCCTCCTTGGGTTGAATGTGGAGCGAGTTTTTGGCCCGTGCGTGAGGTGCCCATGAAGTTTGTGAAGCGGGCGTGAAGTGGTGGAAGCACATGGTTCGGCCACGGCAGCACGCGCTGTGTGCAGCGGTGTTGGCCTACGGCCCGCCGTGGCAGTGGCTGACGCCAAACCGTCATACAGCCGCGATAGCCTTCGCTGGCAACCAACCACGCCAAAGGCGCCCCATGTTTTCCAAACTGTTCGGCTGGACCCATTTGCTTGACGCTCTGCTGGATGACCTGTTCGACGAGCGTCGATGGGGGCTCGACCTGCCCGGGCAAGACTGTCTGGGCACCGAGGAATGCTTGGCCCTGGCCGCGCAAGACGGCGTTTGAGCCCAGCGCCTGAGTGGGCGCGCAGCTGCGGCGCTCAGCGCCCCAGGTTCAGCGTGACGCGCAAGCCAGGGGCCGTGTTGCGCACCTGCATGTGCCCGCCGTGCAGCACCATCACCCGCTGCACAATCGCCAGCCCCAGGCCCGACCCACTGCGCTCGCCACCCGGCCGCGCAGTGGTGAAGAAGCGCTCGCCCAGGCGCGGCAGCGCGTAGTCGGGCACGCCGGGGCCTGCGTCTTGCACGGCCACCGTCGCCCCGTCCAGCTCCACCCGCACCGTGCTGCCTGCGGGTGCAAAGTCAATTGCGTTGTCCAGCAGGTTGCCAATCGCCAGGGTGATCAGTTCTGCCTCCCACGGCCCGCTGTGGCCCTGGCCCGAAAGCACCAAGGCCACCCCGCGTTGCGCTGCCCGGCCCTGCGTGTGGGCGATGGCGGCAGCGGCACAGTCGTGCAGCGCCACGGGGGCGTTGCCCTCGGCGTGCTGGCGCTGCTCCAGCTTGCTCAGCTCCAGCAGCCGGTCAATCAGCCGCTGCAGGCGCTCGCTTTGCTGCACCACCTGCGTGGCAAATTCCGCGCGGTCTGCGGCGGGCAGCTCATCCTGCAGCAACTCGCCCGCGCCGCGAATGGCGGCCACGGGGCTTTTGAGTTCGTGCGTGAGGGCGCGCACATAGCCTTCGATGTAGTCGCGCCCTTCCAGCCGCACGCGCATGCGGTCCATGGCGCGGGCCAGATCGCCCAGCTCGCCGGGCACCTGGGGCACGGCCAGGGGCTGGGCAGGCAGGGTGCCGTGTTCGCTGTCGGCCGGGCCTTGCACGCTCAGGGCGTAGTCGCGCAGTCGGCGAACGTTCCACACCATCCACAGCGTCACGCCCACGCCCACGGCGGCCGACAGGGCCAGCAGCAGCAGCCCGCCCATGAACACCTTGCGCTCGGCCCGGTCGATGAAGCGCTGAACGGTGCGCGTGGGCTTGGCCACCGTCAGCACCCCGGCAATGCGCTCGTCCACGTAGATGGGCGCAGCCACATGCATCACGCCGCTGGTGTCGTCGCCCGCCACCTCGCGGGTGGAGCGGGCCCCGTACTCGCCGCGCAGCGTACGTGCCACGTCTCGCCACTGCGAATAGTCGGCCCCCACGGCCTGGTTTTCGGAGTCGAACAGCACGCGGCCCTGGTGGTCGGTCACGTACACGCGAAAGTCGAGCGACTGTTTGGAAAACCCCCAGATGCCCGCATCAATGGGCCGCGTAGCGTAGTGCCGCACACGCTGGGCAAAGCGGCTTTGGCTGGCATCGCGCGCCAGCTGCCCGCTGGCCAGATCGTCGCTGGCCACCTCGGCCAGCAGGTTGGCCGTGTCCACCATCATGTCTTCCATCACCTCGCGCACGCTGGGCTTGATCTCGGCCATGAACACGCGCAGCACGAAGAACGCGGCAATGCCGTTGATGAGGAAGAAGGCGAACAGCAGGCGGATGCCCAGGCGCATGGGTGTACAGCCATTCAATCAAAAATGATAGCTGCTGGCGCTTGCTGAATAAGCGCTGGCGGCTGATTTGGCTTTAAACATCAAGACAGTAGCCCATGCCCCGGTGCGTGCGGATGTACTCGCGCCCGGCATCCACCTCGCGCAGCTTGGCGCGCAGGGTTTTGATGTGCGTGTCTACGGTGCGGTCGGTGCTCTCGCTGTCGTCGCCCCAGGCGGCGGCCAGCAGGGCGTCGCGCGAGTGGATGCGGCCCGCGCCGCGCAGCAGGTGCGACAGCAGCCGGTATTCGCGCCGCGTGAGCGGCAGCGCCTGGCCGTGCAGGGTGATGCGCTGGCCGGTTTCGTCGTCTACAAAAGGCGTGGCGGCCACGGCGGCGGGCGCAGGCATGGCGGCGCGGCGCAGCAGGGCCTTGATGCGGGCGGCCAGCTCGCGCGGGCTGAAGGGCTTGGCCAGGTAGTCGTCGGCGCCCAGCTCCAGGCCCAGCACGCGGTCCAGCTCCTCGCCCCGGGCGCTGAGCATCAGCACCGGCGTGGCCTGGCGCAGCCGCAGGGCCGCAGCGGCTTGCCCGTGGCGCACGTCGCGCAGCAGGTCCAGTCCATTGCCATCGGGCAGGCCCACGTCCAGCACCAGCAAGTCAAACGGGTGGCGCTGCATTTGCTGGCGTGCGTCCTGCACCAGCAGGCAGTGCGTCACCTGCAGGCCGTCGCGCTCCAGCGCATAGGCCACGGTGCGGGCGATGGCGGGGTCGTCTTCGAGCAGCAGCAGGCGGGTGGACATGGGCGATCAGCGCGCAATGAGGACCGGGAAAATCTTGCCCAGCCCGTCCGTCATCACCTCCACCGCCAGTGCGGCCAGGATCAGGCCCATCAGCCGCGTCATCACGTTGATGCCGGTCTTGCCCAGCACGCGGGCGATGGGGTCGGCCAGCGAGAAGCACACGGCCGTGGCCAGGGCAATGACCACGCCGTAGCCCACCAGCGCGGCGTGCTGCCAGAAGGTCTGGGCGCGGTCGGCATAAATCACCACGGTGGACATGCTGGCCGGGCCGGTGAGCAGCGGAATGGTGAGCGGCACCACCGCAATGCTGCTGCCTGCGGCGGCTTTTTCGGCGCCTTCTTCGTATTCATTGGTGCTGGGCTTAGCCTCGGCGGGCTGGGCGTTGAGCATGTTCATCGCGCTGATGAGCAGCAGCATGCCGCCGCCCACCTGAAAGCTCTGCAGCGAGATGTTGAAGAACTCCAGAATCTGCAACCCCAGCAGCGCACAGGCCGCAATCACGCAGAACGACGCAAACGCCGCCGTGCGGATGGTGCTGCGCCGCTGCGCCGCCGAAAAGCCCTGCGTGTAGTGGATGAAGAACGGCACGATGGCCAGCGGGTTGACGATGGCCAGCAGGGTGATGAGCGGTTTGAGATCCATCATCGGTCTCCGAAAACAAAAAAGGATGAAAGCAAAGGGCGGCAGCGCAGTGTGGCAGCATGCACCGTGCCAAGGCCGAGCCCGGTGCTGGTGTTTACGCCAAGGTGCTCCATGCAATGCCGTCTGCTGCAAGAATGGCGCATTGGAACAGTTTTCAGGAGCAAACACATGGGTCAATTTGTCGATTTGAAATCTGCCGACGGTTTTGTGCTGCCCGCCTGGGTGGCGGAGCCCGACACCGCGCCCCGGGGCGCGGTGGTGGTGCTGCAAGAGATTTTCGGGGTGAATTCCCACATCCGCGCGGTGGCCGACCGCTTTGCCGCGCGCGGCTACCTGGCCGTGGCACCCGCCACGTTCCACCGCGTCAAGCCCGGTGTGGAGCTGGGCTACACCGCCGACGACATGCAGGCTGGCATGGAGCTGAAAGCCGCGGTGGAGGCACTGCCCGCCCCCGGTGTGATGCCCGACATCCAGGCTGCCATTGACTACGCAGCCCAGCGCAGCGGCCGCAAGGTGGGCATTGTGGGCTTTTGCTGGGGTGGGCTGCTGACATGGCGCGCTGCGTGCACGCTCACCGGCCTGTCGGCGGCCGTGCCTTACTACGGCGGCGGTATGACAACCCCTGAGGAAGCCGCCCGCCAGCCCAAGGTGCCGGTGCTGGCCCACTTTGGCGAGCGCGACCACTGGATTCCGCTCGATAGCGTGCAAGCCTTTGACCGCGCCCAGCCCGGCGTGGAGGTGCATGTGTACCAGGCGGACCACGGCTTCAACTGTGACCAGCGCGGCAGCTACGACGAGGCTGCCGCCCTGGCTGCCCGCGACCGCACGCTGGCGTTTTTCGACAAGCACCTGGGCTGATCGCCCGTAGCATGGCCCGCAGCCTCCGCGCTGCGTGGCTGTGCGCGTCAAAGCACGGTGGGGCATCGCATTCAACTGGGGAAAGCCATGGCCAGCTGCATTGCAAAATTCAAGCCTTTTAGGCCTCTGGCGCTTTTACAACAAGCGCTGGCAGCTATGAATTTGATAGCGCTATGCACCACCACCCACGCGGCCGACTACACCGGCCCCCTGTTCGACGCCCACCTGCACTACAACGAGGAAGCCTGGGACGGCCGCTCAGGCCCGCACCCACCCGCCGATGTGCTGGCGCGCATGAAGGCCAGCGGGGTGTGGGCCATCGTGGCCAATTCGCGGCCCAATGCGGGCTCGCTGGCGCTGGCGGCCCTGCCGCAGATGCGCGAGGCAGGCATTGGGGTGGTGCCGTTTGTGCGGCTGTACCGCAACCGCGCCGACTACACCGGCTGGTTTGCCGACGAAACCATCTACGACATGGTGCAGGCCGAACTGGCCCGGGGCACGCCCGTCGGCCCCTACCGGGGCCTGGGCGAATTTCACCTGTACGACAGCGCCAACGCCAACGGCCCCGTGGCCAAAAAGCTCATGGCCCTGGCCGAACAGCGGGACCTGGTGGTGCTGGCCCATGTGGACGACACCGCCATCGACCTGCTGATGGCCAACACCCCGTCCAAGGGCCAGAAGGTGCGCCTGATCTGGGCGCACACCGGCATCGGTGGTGTGCCCCCTGAGCGGGTGGATGCGTTGCTGGCCAAGTACCCTGGGTTGGTGGGAGAGCTGTCGTACCGCCCTGGGCTGGTGTGCGAGGGCGAGCAGCTGTGCCCGGCCTGGCGCGATCTCATCATCAAGCACCCCACGCGCTTTGTGGTGGGGTCGGACACCTGGGTCAACCAGCGCTGGCAACACTACGAGGGCCTGATGCAGGGCTACCGCCAGTGGCTGGGCGGGCTGCCGGCCGATGTGGCACGGCAGGTGGCCTGGGTCAACGGGGCCCGCTGGTTCGGTTTGCCGCTGCCGCCCCGGTGAATGCCATGGCGGGCTGCTGCATGGCCCGCTGGTGACTGGCTCCTCAGGCCAGCTTGAAGCGGTTCACGCTGTCGGCCAGCGAAAGGGCCTGCTCGCGCAGGTTCTCTGCGGCGGCGGCGGACTCTTCCACCAGTGAGGCATTTTGCTGGGTCATGCGATCGAGTTCGGCCACGGCCACGTTGACCTGCGAGATGCCGTTGCTTTGCTCGGTGGTGGCGTGGGTGATCTCCTGGATCAGTGTCTGCACCTCTTGCACGCTGCTGACCACGCGGGCCATGGTGCCGCCCGCCTCTGCCACCTGCGTGGAGCCCGCCTCGACGCGCTCGACAGAAGCCTGGATCAGGGTCTTGATCTGACGGGCGGCGTCGGCGCTGCGGCTGGCCAGGTTGCGCACCTCGGTGGCCACCACGGCAAAGCCTCGGCCCTGCTCACCGGCACGCGCAGCCTCGACGGCGGCGTTCAGCGCCAGGATGTTGGTCTGGAAGGCAATGCCATCGATCACGCCGATGATGTCGGCGATCTGGCGTGACGACTCGGTGATGCCGTTCATGGTGTCCACCACACGGGCCACTGCGTCGCCCCCCTGGGTGGCCACGGCGCTGGCCTGGTCGGCGCGCTCGGCGGCCTTGCGGGCGGCTTCGGCGTTATGGGCCACCGATCCAGTCAGCTCTTCCATGCTGGCGGCAGTCTCCTCCAGGTTGGCGGCGGTGCTTTCAGTGCGGCTGCTCAGGTCCATGTTGCCGCTGGCGATCTGCTCGCTGGCCTGGGCCAGTTGCTCGGTGGTGCTGTGCACGGTCTGCAGCGTGTCCTGCAGGTTATGGCTCATGTCCTTCATGGCCTGCAGCAGGTGGCTGATTTCGTCGGTGCCCTTGACGGTGATCTTTTGCGACAGGTCGCGCTGAGCAATGGCCTGGGCCACGCGGATGGCCTTGTTCAGGCCCTTGGTGACCGTACGGTACACATTGCGTACCAGCAGCAGGTTGATGGCCAGGGCCACCACCACCACGGCCGCTGCGCGCCACAGGCTCGACAAAAACTCGGTCTTCAGGTCATCGGCATACACGCCTGAGCCCAGCACCCAGCCCCAGGGCGCAAAGCCTTTCACGTACGAGATTTTGGGCGCGGGCTTCTCCTGGCCCGGCTTGGGCCACTGGTATTCGACCAGGCCGCCACCATCGCCTTTTTGTGCGCGCTGGGCAAACAGCACAAAAATGGCCTTGCCGTCCGGGTCCTTGATGGCCGATCCGTCCTTGCCGTTGAGGTCGGGCCGGAAGGGGTGCATGACCACGCGGGCGTTCATGTCCTGCAGCCAGAAATACTCGTTGCCAGAGTAGCGCACGGTTTGCAGGGCTTGGTGGGCCATCTGCTGCGCCTGCTCGCGGGTGTGGCTGCCCGAGGTCTCCAGCTGGTGGGCCCAGGCCAGGATCGAGTGGCCGACTTCCACCGTCTGGCGCACGGCGATTTCGCGGTCACGGCGGCTGTTCTGGTATTGCGTCAGCAGCATGTAGCCAGAGACAGCGATGAGGATCAGAGTGCTCACGGCCGCCATCCATCGGAGTTTTCCAACAATCGACATGGTTTTCTTCATAATTCGATAAAAATGATTTTGTTTGACCGCAATGCTCAAGACAGCGGAGGTATTCCAGGAGCCCGTGAGCAGCGTTCGCAGGCCAGGACGGCGTACGAAAGTGCATGCATCACTAGCGTGATCAGGGGTTCTCTCTGGCTACCGGCGGGCTCTGAAGTCCAGGGTGCTGTGCAGGTGGAACCGCTAACGCACCGATCTTAATCGCTATTTATAAAAAATTAATGGTGATAACTATGATTTATTTGACTTGTTGCTGCGTTGCAATAAGATGCCGGCCGGCCGCCAGAAGCCAGTCAGTCAGCACACCCGTGCCAGTCAGCTACCGGTGCGCGCCAGATATCGCTTGCGCCAGAACAGCGCCACCAGCGACAGGGCAATGACGGCCATCGAGCCCATGGCCCACCAGAAGCCGTCCTGCTTGTGGATCAAGGGAACGAACTCGAAATTCATGCCGAAGATGCCCGCGATCAGGTTCAGCGGCAGGAAGACGGCGGTGAGCGCCGTGAGGGTGCGCATGATGTCGTTGGTGCGATTGCTTTGCACCGAGAAATGCATCTGCACCGCCGTTTCGGTGCTTTGCTCCAGGCGGCGCACGTGGTGCACCACGCGTTCGATGTGCTCCAGCACGTCGCGGCTGCGCACCTTGAGCAGGTCCAGCTCGCGCAGGCCGGTGGGGGTCTCGGGCAGGGGCCAGGTCTCCAGCGCGTCGATCCAGTCCTGCACGGCGGTGCGCTGGTCTTCGCAGATCTCGTCGAGCATGTGCAGCGACAGGCGCGCTTCGAGCAGCGATGACCAGTTCACGTAGCGTGCGCGGGGCTTGAGCAGCTCGGTCTGCCAGTGGTCAAGCTGGCGCGTGAGTTCGCGGCGCAGCTCCAGGTAGCCGTCGACCATGAGGTTGACCACGCGCAGCATCAGGTCGGCCGGGCTGGTGGGCAGGCGGCTGCCGGCCACGGGGCTGGGGCGGCCTTCGCGTACGTCGCCATGGGGGATGCTGGGCACAGCGGCCAGCAGGCGCGTGGCGTAGGTATCGCGCACCAGGCAGTCGGGCGGGTGCACGGTGAGCAGCACGCGGTCGAACACCGCAAAGCCGACCGGACTGGTGTCAATGCGGCGCAGCACGGGCGGGCCGCCACGCCGCGGGGGTGTTTTGCCGGGTGCCGGCGCGGCAGGCTGTGCGGCGGCAGCGGCTGGGCCCGGCAGCACGTCGGCCGGACCCGCATCGCTGTCACCATTGCCTGTGCCCAGTCGGCGGAACACCAGGAGGTCGTACTGCGAGGTGTAGTCGTAGTGCGACGGCAGCTGCGGGTTGAGCAGGTCGGACACATGCAGGTCCACCAGCTGCAGCCCGGTGAGCAGCTGCAGGTGTTGCTGGATTTCAGCCAGCCGCAACTGGAAGGCCGGCCGTGCACAGGCAATCCACACAAAGCCCTGTTCCGGTAAGTGGTCGGGCAGGGCGGTCAGCTCGTGCACGCCGCTGCTGTGGATGTGAAAGATGCGCATCGGCGCGGCCTGTGCCTTCGGGTGTGGTTGGGGATGAAAAGTGGCTGTAGCGCCCATTTGAAAAGCGCTTGCAGCTCTTATTTTTGTAGCAACCGCGCCACGTCGCGAGCAAAGTAGGTCAGCACGCCATCAGCGCCCGCGCGCTTGAAGGCCAGCAGGCTTTCCATCATCACGGCATCGTGATCCAGCCAGCCGTTGGCGGCGGCGGCCTTGATCATGGCGTACTCGCCGCTCACCTGGTAGGCGAAGGTGGGCACGCGGAATTCGTCCTTCACGCGGCGCACGATGTCCAGGTACGGCATGCCGGGTTTGACCATCACCATGTCCGCACCTTCGGCGATGTCGAGGGCCACTTCGCGCAGGGCTTCGTCGCTGTTGCCGGGATCCATCTGGTACACGTTCTTGTCAGCCTTGCCCAGGGCGCCACGGGTTCCCACCGCGTCGCGGAAGGGGCCGTAGAAGGCACTGGCGTACTTGGCGCTGTAGGCCATGATGCGGGTGTGGATGTGGCCTTGCACTTCCAGCGCCTCGCGGATGGCGCCAATGCGGCCGTCCATCATGTCGCTGGGGGCCACGATGTCCACGCCCGCTTCAGCATGCGTCAGGGCCTGGGCGGTGAGGATTTCCACCGTCTGGTCATTGATGATGTAGCCGGTGTCGTCCAGCACGCCATCCTGGCCGTGGCTGGTGTAGGGGTCCAGCGCCACATCGGTCATCACGCCGAGCTGTGGGAATTCCTTCTTCAGCGCCCGCACCACGCGCGGGATCAGGCCATCGGGGTTGCGTGCTTCCTGGCCGTCGGGCGTCTTGAGCGCGGGGTCAATGGCCGGGAACAGCGCCATCACCGGAATGCCCAGCTTCACGCAATCTTCTGCCACGGGCAGCAACAAATCCAGGCTCAGGCGCTCCACGCCGGGCATGGAGCTCACGGCTTCGCTGCGCTGCATTCCCTCATGCACAAACACGGGGTAGATCAGGTCGTTGACCGACACCGCATGCTCACGCACCAGGCGGCGCGTGAAGGCGTCACGGCGCAGGCGGCGGGGGCGGTTCTGGGGGAAGGGGGCAGAAGTAGGGAGGTGCATGGCGAAAATTGTGCCCTATCTCCTGGGCAAGGGCCTGATCTGGATCTGCAAGCGCGAAATAGGCGCGTAGAAAGCCCCTTGGATTGGAGCAACTAATTGCGAGGGCTTGTAACTTTCTGTACTTAATGCTAAATTTGATTCCGGGCAGCCCTCTGCCTCCCGCTTTTTCCTCCCTGAGCGGGGCTCACTGGATGCTCCACGCATTCAGGGGCTTCTCAGCCCGGCCTTTGTGCCGGGCTTTTTTTTGCCCGGGCAGCTTTAAAAAAGGGGCAAAGCGACGCTCTGGCGCCGAGGGGCGAGCGGGACGCTTAAACTGCCAGCATGCTCTGGATAAAAGCCTTTCACATCGTCTTCGTGGCCAGCTGGTTTGCCGGTCTGTTCTATCTGCCACGCATCTTTGTCAATTTAGCCATGGTGGCACCCGATTCGGGGGCAGAGCGTGAGCGCTTGCTCCTGATGGCGCGCAAGCTGCTGCGGTTCACCACCATCCTGGCGGTGCCCGCCTTGGCGCTGGGGTTGTGGCTGTGGCTGGGGTACGGCATTGGCCTGCAAGGCCCGGGCAATGGGTGGATGCACGCCAAACTCACCATCGTTTTGCTGGTTGTGGGCTACCACCACGCCTGCGGCGTGCTGCTGCGCAAGCTGGCCAACGGCCAAAGCCAGCGCAGCCATGTGTGGTTTCGCTGGTTCAACGAAGCGCCTGTGGTGCTGCTGCTGATTGCGGTGGTGCTGGTGGTCGTCAAACCCTTCTGACAGGGACGGAGGCCTGCGCCGTTGCACAAGACCTCCGCCTGGCCTCTGGCGGCTATTTATGCCGTTTTGATCGTTTTTGCCAGTCTGTTCCCTTTTTCAGGCTGGCGCGCCCAGGGGCTGGAGCCCTGGATGTTCCTCGCGGCGCCGCTGCCGCCGCCGTATTGGACGGGCTTTGATGTCACGTCCAACCTGATTGGATACGCCCCACTGGGCTTCTTGCTGGCCCTGGCCTTGCTGCGCACGGGCTGGACGCGCGGCGCCGTGTGGTGGGCGGCGCTGGCGGGTTCGCTGCTGTCGCTGGCGATGGAGTTTTTACAGATCTACCTGCCGCGGCGTGTCCCTTCCAATCTCGATCTGGTGCTGAATGCTGCGGGCACCTGGCTGGGCGCCTTGCTGGCGGCGCTGTTGGAGCGCTGGGGGGCTATCGACCGTTGGAGCCTGTTCCGGGGCCGCTGGTTTGTGCCGGATGCGCGCGGCGCGCTGGTGTTGATTGCCTTGTGGCCCGCTGCGTTGTTGTTCCCCGCTGCCGTGCCTTTTGGTCTGGGGCAGGTGCTGGAGCGGCTGGAGGCGGCGATTGAACAGGCGCTGGAAGACACTCCCTTCATTGACTGGATGCCCATGCGGGAAACCGTGCTGGAGCCGCTGTCGCCCGGCGGCGAAGTGCTGTGCGTGATGCTGGGCTTGCTGGTGCCCAGCCTGCTGGGCTATTGCGTCATTCGCCATGTGGGGCGGCGGGCGGTGTTTGCCACGGGGGTACTGGTGATCGGGGTGGCGGTGACGGCACTGTCTGCGGCGCTGAGCTGGGGCCCCGCGCACGCCTGGGGCTGGCTGGACGAGCCCGTGCGCGTGGGCGTGTGGGCGGCTGCGGGCATGGCGGTGCTGTTGCTCATGCTGCCGCGCCGGGCCAGCGCGGCCGTGCTGCTGGTGGCACTGGTGTGGCACCTGGCCTTGCTGAACCAGGCGCCGACCAACGTTTATTTTGCGCAGACCCTGATGCAATGGGAGCAGGGGCGCTTCATCCGTTTCTATGGCCTGGGCCAGTGGCTGGGGTGGCTCTGGCCTTATGCGGCGCTGCTGTATGTGCTGGTGCGCGTCTCGCGCAAAGACGCCCATCCCTAAAATACCCCCATGAGCGAACCCACCCAACCCACTTCCGCCGCGCCGGGCTATTACCAGCGCCACATCTTCTTCTGCCTGAACGAGCGCACCAACGGCGAAGACAGCTGTGCCCACCACAATGCCCAGGCAGGGTTCGACCACTGCAAGGCGCAGGTGAAAGCCGCTGGTCTGGCGGGCACCGGCAAAGTGCGTGTGAACAAGGCGGGTTGCCTGGACCGCTGTGCCGCAGGCCCCGTGGCTGTGGTCTACCCTGAAGGCACCTGGTACACCTTTGTGGACACCAGCGACATCGACGAGATCGTGGAGTCGCACCTGAAAAACGGCCAGGTGGTGGAACGCCTGCTGGTGCCGCCTGAGCTGGGTCGGTGATTGGTTTTTTGATAAAAATGGGCTCTGGCGCTTGATGAATAAGCGCGAGCAGCTATTAAAAACATAGCAAACGTGAATTCACAGACAGAACGACTGACGCTGCAAGGCCCCGCCGGTGCCATTGAAGTGGCCCGCGACGCGGCCAGCGTGCCCGATGGCGGCACGCCTCGGGGTGTGGCGGTGATTGCCCACCCCCACCCCCTGTTCGGCGGCACCATGGACAACAAGGTGGTGCAAACCTTGGCCCGTGCCTTTGTGCAATGCGGCTGGACGGCGGTGCGCTTCAACTTTCGCGGCGTGGGTGCCACCCAGGGCGTGCACGACGAAGGCCGGGGCGAGCTGCAAGACCTGCTGGCCGTGGTGGAGCAGGTGGCCCCCGCGGGAGAGGGCGCGCAACCGCTGGCCCTGGCGGGTTTCTCGTTTGGGGCGTTCGTCACCAGCCACGCGCTGGCCACGCTGTGGCCCCAGCGGCACATCGACCGCGCCGTGCTGGTGGGCACGGCTGCCAGCCGCTTCACCGTAGCCCCGGTGCCACCCGAGGCCCATCTGCGCACGCTGGTGGTGCATGGCGAGCAAGACGACACCGTGGCCTTGTCCGCTGTGATGGACTGGGCTCGCCCCCAGACACTCCCTGTAACAGTCGTGCCCGGAGGCGGGCATTTCTTTCACGGACAATTGCCGCTGCTCAAAAATTTGGTGGTCAGGCACCTGCAGTCGGCCCTCTGAAAAGAGATCGGCCGCGCTGGCGGAACCTCCGTGCGCCGGCTGACTCTGCACAAAGCCTTTTGCAGCAGCGCGTGCTGCTGCATCGGTCCTACTTCTCCATCCTCTCAGCCGTTGGCTGCATCTCTGAACGCTCCATGAAACGAATCCTGCCCGCCCTGCGATCCCTGGCCCTTTTTGCTGCTGTTGCGCCCGCCGCTTTTGGCGCCCTGGCGCAGCAGGTGCCCCAACCCCCGGAAATCGCAGCCCGTACTTACATGCTGGTGGATGTGACCGCTAACCAGGTGTTGGCGGCCAAGGACATCGACGCGCCGGTAGAGCAGGCATCGTTGACCAAGCTGATGACGGGCTACCTGGTGTTTGACGCCCTGCGCGCCAAGAAGGTCACGCTGGACCAGAAGCTGCCCGTGAGCGTGCGCGCCTGGAAGATGCCCGGCTCGCGCATGTTCATCGACCCCAAGATGCAGGTGTCGGTGGACGACCTGCTCAAGGGCATGATCGTCCAGTCGGGCAACGACGCCACCGTGGCGCTGGCCGAAGGCGTGGGCGGAACGTACGAGAACTTCGTCAAGCTGATGAACGACCAGGCCAAGGCTCTGGGCATGAATGGCACCAGCTACAAAAACCCTGAAGGCCTGACCGAGCCCGGCCACGTCACCACCGCGCGCGACCTGAGCGTGCTGGCCAGCCGGCTGATGAAAGACTTCCCGGAGTACATGCACTACTACTCCACCAAGCAGTACAGCTACCCCGGCACGCCACCTTCGAATGGCACCAATCGCAACATGCTGCTCTTCCGTGATCCCACGGTGGACGGCCTCAAGACGGGTCACACCGCAGCGGCTGGCTACTGCCTGGTCGCCACCGCCAAGCGCGATTTCCCCAACGTGGGCCAGCGCCGCCTGCTGTCCATCGTTCTGGGCACGGCCAGCGAGAATGCGCGCGCCAACGAAAGCCAGAAGCTGTTGAACTGGGGCTACACCGCCTTCGATGCCGTCAAACTCTTTGAAGCCAACACCCCCGTGGCCACGCCAGCCCTCTGGAAGGGCGCTGAGAACGTTCTGAAGATCGGCCGTCCCGAAGCCATCGTGGTGACGGTGCCCTCGGGCAGTGCTGGCAAGATCAAGACAGAAATCTCGCGCCCAGACCCCCTGGTGGCTCCATACACCAAGGGCCAGGCTGTGGGCTCTTTGAAGGTGGTGCTGGGTGAGCAGACCCTGGCCGAAGTGCCTCTGGTTGCGCTGGAGGGGGTCGAGCAGGCAGGCTTCCTGGGCCGCGCCTGGGACGCCATCCGTCTGTGGATCAAGTGACCCCACAGCCGCCTTGCCCAAGGGTCAAGCGCATGGCGCAGCGCCAAAACTGCGCCGCACTTGCCTCTTGAGCACTAGCCTGATACATTAGAAGGCTTTTCGGAATTTCCGAAGGGATTCACGTTTTCGCTTTCACGAAGCAAATTCACGTTTAGGGACGTATTTCATGCCAACCATTAATCAATTGGTCCGTCAGGGGCGCGAGGTCGAAAAGACCAAGTCCAAGAGCCCTGCGATGGAAAACTCTCCACAGCGCCGTGGCGTGTGCACTCGCGTGTACACCACGACGCCTAAGAAGCCTAACTCCGCTCTGCGTAAGGTTGCCAAGGTGCGCCTGACCAACGGTTTTGAGGTGATCTCCTACATCGGCGGTGAAGGCCACAACCTGCAAGAACACAGCGTGGTGCTGGTTCGCGGCGGTCGTGTGAAGGACTTGCCCGGTGTGCGTTACCACATCGTGCGTGGTTCGCTGGACTTGCAAGGCGTGAAAGACCGCAAGCAAGCCCGCTCCAAGTACGGTGCGAAGAAGCCAAAGGCCAAGTAAGCCCTGGCCCTTTCGGTCTGAAGAATTTTCGGTGCTGTTTTTCCGCGTGGCGCGGAGATGCAGCGTAGTGACCCCAAACGCAGGTGTTCTGCGCGGGTCGAGTAAGTGGGAGTCCTTCATTGGCTCTCGCGGTGTCTGAAAAGATGCCAACTGAAGCAAAGATAGAGGTAAAAAATGCCACGTCGTCGCGAAGTCCCCAAACGTGAAATCCTGCCGGATCCAAAGTTCGGTAATGTTGAGCTGTCCAAATTCATGAACGTGATCATGGAAGGCGGCAAAAAGGCGGTTGCAGAGCGCATCATTTACGGTGCCCTGGAACTGATCGAGAAGAAGCACCCCGATAAGGATCCTCTGGAAGCCTTCACCGTTGCCATCAACAACGTGAAGCCCATGGTGGAAGTGAAGTCCCGCCGCGTCGGCGGTGCCAACTACCAGGTGCCTGTGGAAGTGCGCCCTGTCCGTCGTCTGGCTCTGTCCATGCGCTGGATCAAGGAAGCCGCTCGCAAGCGCGGTGAAAAGTCGATGGCCCAACGCCTGGCCAACGAACTACTCGAGGCCACCGAAGGCCGTGGCGGTGCCATGAAGAAGCGTGACGAAGTGCACCGCATGGCCGAAGCCAACAAGGCATTCAGCCACTTCCGCTTCTAAAAAGCGGATTTGTCCTGGATTTAAACCCAAGGCTGCCGGCGTTTCGCCTGCAGCCTTGTGTTGATTCAGGCAGTCACAAAATTGACGGGCATTTTTGCCAGTATGGCTGCCCGATTCCCTCTCAAAAACGACCCATCAAGGATCTACCATGGCTCGCAAGACTCCCATCGAGCGCTACCGCAATATCGGTATCTCGGCCCACATTGACGCTGGCAAGACCACGACCACCGAACGTATTCTGTTTTACACGGGCGTGACCCACAAGCTGGGCGAAGTGCACGATGGCGCTGCGACCACGGACTGGATGGAGCAAGAGCAAGAACGCGGCATCACGATCACCTCGGCTGCCGTGACCTGCTTCTGGAAGGGCATGGACATGTCCTACCCAGAGCACCGTTTCAACATCATCGACACCCCCGGCCACGTGGACTTCACGATTGAAGTGGAGCGTTCCATGCGCGTGCTCGACGGCGCTTGCATGGTGTACTGCGCTGTGGGCGGCGTGCAGCCCCAGTCTGAAACTGTGTGGCGTCAGGCTAACAAGTACAAGGTGCCTCGCCTGGCCTTTGTGAACAAGATGGACCGTACCGGTGCCAACTTCTTCAAGGTCTATGACCAGATGAAGCTGCGCCTGAAGGCCAACCCCGTGCCCGTGGTGATTCCAATCGGCGCCGAAGAAAACTTCAAGGGCGTGGTCGATCTGCTGAAGATGAAAGCCATCATCTGGGACGAGGCTTCCCAGGGCATGAAGTTCACCTACGAGGACATCCCCGCCGATCTGGTCGAGTCCGCCAAGGAATGGCGCGAGAAGATGGTGGAAGCCGCTGCCGAGGCCTCCGAAGAGCTGATGAACAAGTACCTCGAAGAGGGTGATCTCAGCGAAGCGGAAATCAAGCAGGGCCTGCGCCAGCGCACCATTGCCACCGAAATCCACCCGATGCTGTGCGGCACCGCCTTCAAGAACAAGGGCGTGCAGCGCATGCTGGATGCCGTGATCGACTATCTGCCCGCACCGACCGACATTCCAGATGTGGCTGGTACCGACGAAGATGGGAAGGAAGTGACGCGCAAGGCCGACGACAACGAAAAGTTCTCGGCTCTGGCCTTCAAGCTGATGACCGACCCCTTCGTGGGCCAGTTGACCTTCGTGCGTGTGTACTCCGGTGTGCTGTCCAAGGGCGACACGGTGTACAACTCCGTCAAGGGCAAGAAGGAGCGTATCGGCCGTATCGTGCAGATGATGGCCAACGACCGCGTGGAAGTGGACGAAATCCGTGCTGGTGACATCGCCGCCTGCGTGGGCCTGAAGGAGGTGACCACCGGCGAAACGCTGTGCGATGTCGCATCGCCCATCGTGCTGGAGCGCATGGTGTTCCCTGAGCCCGTGATTTCGCAGGCTGTGGAACCCAAGACCAAGGCCGACCAGGAAAAGATGGGTATCGCTCTGGGCCGTCTGGCTGCAGAAGATCCTTCCTTCCGCGTGCGTACGGACGAAGAGTCTGGCCAGACCATCATTTCCGGCATGGGCGAGTTGCACCTGGAAATTATTGTGGACCGCATGAAGCGCGAGTTCGGCGTGGAGGCCAACGTGGGCAAGCCTCAAGTGGCTTACCGCGAAACCATCCGCAAGACGGTGGAAGAAGCCGAAGGCAAGTTTGTGCGCCAGTCCGGTGGTAAGGGTCAGTACGGTCACGTCGTGCTCAAGATCGAACCCAACGAAGCCGGCAAGGGCATCGAGTTCGTCGACGCGATCAAGGGCGGTGTGGTTCCTCGCGAATTCATCCCAGCGGTGGAAAAGGGTATCCACGAAGCCGTGACGCAAGGCGTGCTGGCTGGCTATCCCGTGGTGGACGTCAAGGTCACGCTGCACTTCGGTTCGTACCACGATGTGGACTCGAACGAACTGGCGTTCAAGATGGCCGCTATCTTCGGCTTCAAGGAAGGCTGCAAGAAGGCCGGTCCAGTCATCCTGGAACCCATGATGTCTGTTGAAGTGGAAACGCCTGAAGACTATGCTGGTAACGTGATGGGTGACCTCTCCAGCCGCCGCGGCATGGTGCAGGGTATGGACGACATCCCGGGCGGTGGCAAGGCCATCCGCGCTGAAGTTCCTCTGTCGGAAATGTTCGGCTACTCGACTACGCTGCGCTCGGCCACACAAGGTCGTGCTACTTACACGATGGAGTTCAAGCACTACTCTGAAGCTCCTCGCAATGTGTCGGAAGCCATCATGGCTTCCCGCGCCAAGTAATGGCGTCTTTGGTCTAACAGCCAAACTGGCTGCTAGCGCTTGTGCTGCAAGCGCTAGCAGCTATCAAATTCATAGTATGTCTGCGATGCGGTGCCGCCCTGTGGCCGGTGCGGGTCGAATCAGCAACCGCATGCAGACGTTAAACCCGGCACCGGCATAGCTCTTTGGAGAAGAAAATGGCAAAAGGTAAGTTTGAACGCACCAAGCCCCACGTCAACGTGGGCACGATCGGTCACGTGGACCATGGCAAGACGA
>NZ_JAEFCH010000029.1:0-51406 GCF_016406015.1 Acidovorax sp. IB03
ACCTGAAACTAGTGCGTCTACCAATTCCGCCACCTGGGCATTTCAGGAAAGATTTAGATTGTATATCAAAAAAAACACCCCCGGCGCTGCGCCCGCACACCTGTCTGACGAAATCGAAGGCAGCATCCAGGGGCACCGTGATGGGCATGGTTTTGTCATTCGTGACGATGGTGAGGGAGATATCTACATCCCCCCGAACGAGATGCGAGCAGTGCTGCACAAAGACCGCGTTCGTGTGCGCATCGTTCGGCAAGATCGCCGCGGCCGTCCGGAAGGCCGGGTGGTAGAGATTATCGAGCGCCCCTCTCAGCCCATGATTGGCAGGCTTTTGCAAGAGAGTGGCGTCTGGCTTGTTGCCCCGGAAGACAAGCGTTACGGGCAAGACATTCTGATTCCCAAGGGTGCAACTGGTGCTGCCAAGCCAGGCCAGGTTGTGGTGGTGGAGTTGACTGAGCCGCCGGCATTGTTTGGGCAGCCCGTCGGGCGCATCACCGAGGTGCTGGGCGAGGTTGACGACCCTGGCATGGAGATTGAGATTGCGGTGCGCAAGTACGGTGTGCCGCATGAGTTTTCTGAAGCGTGTCTGGCCCAGGCCAAGGCGCTGCCAGAAAAAGTCAGGGCTATCGACAAGAAGCGCCGCATTGATCTGACCGATGTGCCGCTTGTCACCATTGACGGGGAAGATGCGCGCGACTTTGATGATGCCGTGTATTGTGAGCCTGCCAAGGTGGGGCGAGGCAAGGGCTGGCGCTTGCTGGTGGCGATTGCCGATGTGAGCCACTACGTGGAAACCGGCAGTGCCATCGACATCGATGCCTATGACCGTGCCACCAGTGTGTACTTCCCACGCCGGGTGATTCCCATGCTGCCCGAGAAGTTGAGCAATGGCCTGTGCTCGCTCAACCCTGAGGTGGAGCGACTGTGTATGGTGTGCGACATGCTGGTCACGGCCAAGGGGGAGGTGCACGCGTACCAGTTCTATCCCGCCGTGATGTATAGCCACGCGAGGTTCACATATACCGAGGTGGCAGCCATCCTGGCGAACACGCGTGGCCCTGAGGCCAGCAAGCGCAAGGATCGCGTGAAAGATCTGCTCAACCTGCACGATGTGTACCGCGCGTTGCAGGTGGCGCGCCAACAGCGTGGTGCGGTGGATTTTGAAACCACCGAAACCCAGATCGTGTGTGATGAAAATGGCCGTATCGAGAAGATCGTACCCCGCACGCGCAACGATGCGCACAAGCTGATCGAAGAGGCGATGCTGGCTGCCAACGTCTGCAGCGCGGACTTCATTGAGCAGGGCGGCCAGCCCGGCTTGTTCCGTGTACACGAGGGCCCCACGCCTGAGAAGCAGGAAATCCTGCGCGGGTATCTCAAGGCCATGGCGGTGGGCATGTCGATCAGCGACAACCCCAAGCCCTCTGAATTCCAGGCCATTGCCGAGGCGACCAAAGAGCGGCCTGACGCGCAGCAAATTCACACCATGCTGCTGCGGTCTATGCAGCAAGCCATTTACACGCCCATCAACAGCGGCCATTTCGGCTTGGCATTTGAGGCCTACACCCACTTCACCAGCCCGATTCGCCGCTACCCAGACTTGCTGGTGCACCGGGTGATCAAGGCCATTTTGGGCAACACCCGGTACCAGTTGCCCGTGTTGCCCACCCCGGGCGAGGCCCATGCCAAGCTGGCCAAACGGCTGGCGGGGCGCGTTGCTGCCCCAGGAGCTAAACCGAAAAAAGACGTCAAACCCCTAAGCCGGGAAATCCAGGCGTGGGAGGCTGCGGGCTTGCACTGCAGTGCCAATGAGCGCCGCGCCGACGAAGCCAGCCGTGATGTGGAAGCCTGGCTCAAATGCAAGTACATGCGCGAGCATCTGGGCGAGGAATACAGCGGCGTGGTCAGTGCAGCCACCAGCTTCGGCATTTTCGTGACCCTGGATGCGATGTACGTCGAAGGCCTGGTGCACATCACAGAGCTGGGCGGCGAATACTTCAAGTTCGACGAGGCCCGACAAGAGCTGCGTGGTGAGCGCACTGGCATTCGCTATGCCATCGGCACGCGCGTGCGTGTGCAGGTCAGCCGTGTGGACCTGGATGGGCGCAAGATCGACTTCCGCTTGGTGCGGGAGAACGAGGAACTGCTCGGGCGGGCACTCAGGGACAAGGGCGTAAGTGCCGATTCCGGCGCGCGAAAAGGTCGCTCGGACACTGGCCGAAAAGAGACTGTGGCAGCCAAGGGGCGCAAGTCCAAGCCGGAAGCGGTCGTTGATGCGGACCCTGCGGGGCGTGGTCGCGCGGCGCGCTCTCCCATCCAGTCGCTCAAGGCTGCGGTCAAGCAGGCGGCGACCTCGGGCAAATCATCCAGGGGCAAGGCCCGCAAACCCCGGCGAGGTTGAATGCTCAGCAAGCCTGAAAGCCGCTGAGAGGGCTGATGGAGTCAGCCCCTGCATGGGTGAAGTTGGCTGGGCGCCTGGCCTTACCCGATTCTGATCCTCCGTGCCAAAGCCCCGGCAGTCAGAGGCTCATAGAGAGGCCACGCATCGGCCACTTCGCCGTGTACAAACACGGCCCGGATAGCCGCCTGCAATGGCGTCATGCCTGTGGCCAGCCCTGCGCCGATGAGCCCCGCGAGCACATCCCCTGTGCCCGCCGTGGCCAGTCTCCCATTGCCGGTGGGATTGATGTGCGGAATGTCGTCGGGGTGGGCAATGACCGTGCCGGACCCCTTGAGAGCCACTGTGCACTGGAATTTTTCTGCCAGTTCGCGGGCCGCCATGAGCCGGTGGGCTTGCACCTGCGCGGATGTGGTGTGCAGCAGCCGCGCTGCCTCCAGCGGATGAGGGGTGAGCACCGTGGGGTGTTGCCTGGCGCTACGCGCTGTCAGCGCCTGTTGCAGGGCACCGTCGGTGCTGATGGCGTTCAGTGCATCGGCGTCCAGCACCAGCGCCTGAGCTCGTTGCAGCACCGCGGGCAACACGGTGCGCACCGCCTGCCCGCCGCCGCAACCGCAAACCACGCTGAGGCTTTCCAGTTCGAGTGCCTCAAATCGGCGCAGCATCAGTTCGGGTTGTGTGTGGATCTCGGTGGCATGGTCTTGGTCCAGCAGGCTGACCAGCACTCGGCCCGCTCCGCCGTGCAATGCGGCGGAGCCCGCTAGCAAGGCGGCGCCGGTCATTCCCATGCCACGCAAGGCCAGACCTTCTCCGCCCACGATGGCTACATCGCCATAGCTGCCCTTATGGCTGGCATGCAGCCTGCTGCCGCGAGGGGATTGGCCGGCCAGCCAGGCGGTGGGGGGCTCGTGGTTTAGCCCGGTCTCAGCGGTAGCTCCCAGGTCGTGCCACCACACCTGCCCTGCGGCGTCCCTGCCGTGGGCGGTGAACAGGCCGGGCTTTAACGTCAACAGGCTCAGCGTGTGCTGTGCTGCGCTGGGTTTCGCCGCCGCAGTGTGATTGGCAGGCTCCAGTCCGGGGGCGTACTGGCCTGTGTCGGCGTCAAGTCCAGAGGGCACATCCACCGCCAGCACGGGGGCCGCGCTACTGCGCAGTTGTGCCAACCACTGGGTCAGCACGGTGTCGTGTGCCGAGCCGGATGGTGTCTGCCTGGTGGATGACCGCACCCCAATTCCCAGCAGGGCGTCAATGCACAGGTCTTGCCCGGTCAGATCGGTGGGAGGTGTGTCGGCCCAGACAATGTTCGCGCAGTGCCGGGCTTTTTCCCAGGATTGGCGCGCGTCGGGTGGTAATGTCTCGGTGGTGCCCAGCCAGCTGATGACAACTTTGCGCCCAGCGCGGGCCAAATGGTGCGCGGCCTCCAGCCCGTCTCCACCGTTGTTGCCTGGGCCGCAGGCAATCCAGATCGTGCGGGCATGCGGAGCAATGGCTTGCGCCAGTTGCGCCACAGCCAGGCCCGCACGCTGCATCAAGGTGTGAGGCGCCAACTGGGCGGCCACGGCTTGCTCCAGGCGGCGAGTGGCTTCGGTGTTGAACAGGGGGTAGGTTTGGTCGGGCGTGATGCGTTGCATGGCAAGGTCTTGCAGTCCCGCAGTTCACGGGAACTGCTGTACCCGACATTGTGCGTGCTGGCTGCGCCCATGGGGTGGGCGCAGCGTGGGCTCAGAAGCGCTGGGCTTCCAGCCCCTGCACGCTGATCTCTGGTGCGCGTTGGCTCAGCATGTCTGCCAAAGCACGAGCGCAACCGCAGGCCAGTGCCCAGCCGCCCGCACCATGACCGGTGTTCAGCCAGATGCCGGGCAGGGCGGTGCTGCCCAGGGCGGGGGCGCCATCGGTCAGGGTGGGGCGGGCGCCGCGCCAGATTTGCAGCGGGCCCGACAACTGCGCCCCTCCCGGAAACCAGTCGTTGACGGTGCGGTACAGCTTTTGGAGCGTGGCGTGGTGGTGGGCAGCCTGGGGCGAGCCCAGTTCAGCGCCGCCGGTGATGCGCACGCGCTGGCCCTGGCGGGTGATGGTGATTTGCTCTTGCACGTCCAGTGCGCTGGTCAGCGGCGCATGGGTGGCTTCGCGCAAGGGGGCGCTCACTGAATAGCCAAACACCGGGGCCATGGGCAGCCGAATGCCGCGCGGGCGCAGCAGTGTGTGCGAGGCTGCGCCTGCGCACACCACCACTGCATCAAAACGGCGCATGTCGGGCTCGCCATCCACCCAGATTCCCGTGGGCTGGCTCGACAAGTTGGTCACCCGGGCATTGAAAACAAATTGCACCCCGGCCCCCTGCATGCCCTGGCGCAGCATTTGCGCGAACAGCCGGCAGTTGCCTGACACGGCGTGGGGCAGCAACACTGCGCTGTGCAGCGGGGCCTCGGGCGAGAGACCGGGTTCTACGTGGCGCGCTGCGTCTGCGTCCATGTCTTGCACTGCCGTGCCCGCCTCGCGCATCCAGTCCAGCAGCGGCTGGTACTGCGCGCGTTGCTTGGCGGTGCGGAAAAACAGCAGTCGGCCCGTGCTGGCTTCAAAGTCCAGCTCGTGGCGCGCAGCAATCGCTTGCGTGCGTTCACGGCTGTATCGGGCCAGGCTCTCCAGGGTAGACAGGGGCGTGTGGCTGCGGCGCCAGCGCCACAGCCAGGCCAGTTCGTGCAGCCCAGCACCCTGGGCCAGACGAATGCCGGTGTGCGTGTGCCAAGGGCGCTGCGCTGTGGGGCTCGGCTTGCCCGCGATGGTGCAAGGGGTGGTCAGGTAGGGCGATAACAGGCCGGCGTTGGCAAAACTGGATTCTTCTGCTGCTGCGCTGCGTTGCTCCAGCACGGTGACTTCATGGCCGTCGTGCGCCAACTCGTATGCAGTGGTGACGCCGATGATTCCGGCGCCCACGATGGCGATCTTCATGGATTAATGGCGAAATTGGGCTCTAGCGCTTTGTAGATAAGCGCCAGCAGCTATTGTTTTTGTAGTAATTCTTCGATGCGTTGGCCAACGTTCAAGACGGCATCGTCACGCCCTGCGGCGTGCCAGACCATCAAGCCCACGGGCAACTCGCCCTGCACATGGCAGGGCAGTGACAAGGCGCACCCATCCAGCATGTTGACCACGCTGGTATTGCGCAGAACCAAGGCGTTGGCCTGGAAGAAGGCTGCGTCACGCGCTTCCCCTGGGGCTACGTCAGACAGCAAGGGCGGCACGATGGCGACGGTGGGGGAGAGCAGGGCATCAAAGCCTGCAACCCGCGCTTCCATTCGCGATATCCACGCTTGCCTTGCGTGCTGCAGGTGGATGTAGTCGGCCGCGCTCATCGCTGCGCCGCGCTCGATCCGGCTGCGCACGCGCGGGTCGTATTGCTCGGCATGCCGGGCCAGCACCGGGCGATGCCAGGCGTAGCTTTCGGCGGCAGCCAGGCTGCCCTGCGCCTGCATGGGGCCCAGCTCGCCCGTTTCTGGCAAATCAATCGACTCGATCTGTGCACCAGCCTGGCGCAGCAGGTCTAGCGTGCGCTGGAAGGCTGTGCTCACGGTGCCATCCAGTGCATCGAGAAATGTATGGGTTGGCACGGCCAGGCGCCAGGCAGACAAGGGGGCCGAGCTGCGGGTGACGCGGCGCGCGGCCAAAACCTCATGCACCACGATGGCATCGCGCACGCTTCGGGTCATGGCGCAGGCGGTGTCTAGGGTGGTGGACAGTGGCACGGCGCCAGTGGTGGGAACCAGGCGGGCTGTGCTTTTGAAGCCTACGATGCCGTTGAATGCGGCAGGAATGCGAATCGACCCCCCAGTGTCTGAGCCCAACGCTGCGTAGCACGCGCCACTGGCGACTGACACTGCGGCGCCGGAGGAAGACCCGCCGGGCACCCGTGCTGCCCCGGGCAGGGGACCAAAGCGGTAGTCGAACGCGGCGGGTGTCGGGAAATGCGGGTTGGTGCCGATGCCGGAGAAAGCGAATTCCACCATGTGTGTGCGCCCGACGATGCTGCCGCCAGCGGCCCGCAAACGCGCCACGGCGGGCGCATCGCTGGTAGCGGCGGGTGCGTCTTGCAAGGCGAGGGAGCCTGCCGTAGTGACTTGCCCCGCCACGTCAAAAAGATCTTTGACAGAAATAGCCAGCCCAGCCAGCGGCAGGTGTGCTGTTTCTGTGTGTTGAAGGCGCTCGCGCTCTGCTTCAAAGTGGGCGGAAACGAAGGCATGGGCAGCGGCGGGGGCTTGCGCCAGGCGCATGGATTCGTCCATCGCCTGGGCGGCAGTCAGGGCGCCCGCCTGTACCAAGGCCCGGGTTGCGATCAGGTCGGCTTGCATGGGTGTGCTAGAATCTTTGGGTTTTGCTGTATGCAGTGGCGCGTGGTCCTTTCGGCCTGAGCGCAGCAGTTGCGGCAAAGCCAATCGCAAACCAGCCCCGTCAAGGTGTTGTCACTTCAGCAGAAGTAACAAATTATGGGGCTGGATTTTAGACCCAACCTTTGGAGTATTTTTATGTCCGTTACCATGCGCGAAATGCTGGAAGCCGGTGTCCACTTCGGTCACCAAACCCGCTTCTGGAACCCCAAGATGGCCCCCTACATCTTCGGCCATCGCAACAAGATTCACATCATCAACCTGGAAAAGTCGCTGCCACTGTTCCAGGAAGCCCAAAAGTTCGCCAAGCAACTGGCTGCCAACCGCGGCACGATCCTGATGGTCGGCACAAAGCGCCAAGCCCGTGAAATCCTGGCTACTGAAGCGCAACGCGCTGGCGTGCCTTTCGTGGATCAGCGCTGGCTGGGCGGCATGCTCACCAACTTCAAGACGGTGAAGACTTCCATCAAGCGCCTGAAGGACATGAAGGCCCAGCTGGAAACCGGCCTGGACAACCTGAGCAAGAAAGAACAACTGACTTTCAGCCGCGAAATCGCCAAGCTGGAAAAGGACATCGGCGGCATCCAGGATATGGCTGCTTTGCCTGACGCCATCTTCATCATCGACGTGGGTTTCCACAAGATCGCTGTGGCCGAAGCCAAGAAGCTGGGCATTCCTCTGATTGGTGTGGTCGATACGAACCACTCCCCAGAAGGCATCGACTACGTGATCCCCGGTAACGACGACTCGGCCAAGGCTGTGACGCTGTACGCCCGCGGCATTGCTGACGCGATCATCGAAGGCCGCGCCAACGCTGTGAACGAAGTCGTGAAGGCTGCTGCTTCGGAAAGCACCGACGAATTCGTGGAAGTGCAAGAGTCGGCTGCCTAAGCACCCGACTGCGCGACTGCGGTCGCGAAGGAAAGCGGGGCTCCTGGTTAGCCCCCTTTTTTTATCCCGAGTTTTGAATACTTTGAACTGAATACGGAAGGAACACAGATGGCTGCAATTACCGCAAGCATGGTTGCTGAACTGCGTGGCAAGACTGACGCCCCCATGATGGAATGCAAGAAGGCTCTGACGGAAGCTGATGGCGACATGGCCAAGGCGGAAGAGCTGCTGCGCGTCAAGCTCGGCACCAAGGCAGGCAAGGCCGCTTCCCGCATCACCGCTGAAGGCGTGGTCGCCAGCTTCATCGACGGCACCACGGGTGCCCTGGTGGAAGTGAACAGCGAAACTGACTTCGTGTCCAAGAACGACAGCTTCATCGCCATGGCCAAGGCCGCAGCGGAGCTGGTCGCCAAGCACAAGCCTGCCAGCATTGAAGCCCTGGGCGCTCTGGCCTACGAGCAAGACGGCTTCGGCCCCACCCTGGAAGACGTGCGCAAGGGCCTGATCGGCAAGATCGGCGAAAACATGTCGTTCCGCCGCTTCCAGTACTTCTCTGGCTCCAAGCTGGCTTCTTACCTGCACGGCTCGCGCATTGGTGTGGTCGTCGAGTTCGAAGGCGACGAAGTGGCTGCCAAGGACGTGGCCATGCACATCGCAGCCATGAAGCCCGTGGCCCTGACCAGCGCTGACGTGCCTGCTGACCTGATCGCCAAGGAGCGTTCGGTGGCCGAAGGCAAGGCTGACGAAGCCAACAAGGAACTGATCGCTGCTGGCAAGCCGGCCCAAAGCGCTGAAATCACCGCCAAGCGCATCGATGGCGCAGTGCAGAAGTACCTGAAGGAAGTCTCGCTGGCTGACCAAGTCTTTGTGAAGGCTGCTGACGGCAAGCAAACTGTGGCCCAAATGCTCAAGGCCGCCAACACCACCGTGAAGAGCTTCACGCTGTACGTGGTGGGTGAAGGCATTGAGAAGAAGGTGGACGACTTTGCCGCTGAAGTGGCTGCACAAGTGGCCGCTGCCAAGGCTGCTGCCTAATCTTCCGACCCCGCTCAACCCCCAAACACCATCAACCATTGGAGAAACTGCCCATGACCACCGCCGCGCCAGCCCACAAGCGTATCTTGCTCAAGCTGTCCGGTGAGGCGCTGATGGGCGATGACTCCTTTGGTATCAACCGCGCCACCATCGTCCGCATGGTGGAGGAAATTGCTGATGTGACCCGCCTGGGTGTCCAGGTCGCGGTGGTGATTGGGGGGGGCAATATTTTTCGTGGTGTGGCGGGTGGCTCAGTCGGTATGGACCGAGCAACCGCTGACTACATGGGTATGCTGGCCACCGTGATGAACGCGCTGGCCCTGGCCGATGCCATGGACAAGCAGGGCCTCACCGCTCGCGTGATGTCTGCCATTGCGATTGAACAGGTGGTGGAACCCTATGTCCGCCCCAAGGCACTCCAGTACCTCGAAGAGGGCAAGGTGGTGGTGTTTGCGGCAGGCACGGGCAACCCCTTCTTCACCACGGACACGGCCGCCGCTCTGCGTGGTGCCGAGATCGGCGCTGAAGTGGTACTCAAGGCAACGAAGGTGGACGGCGTTTATACTGCCGACCCTCACAAGGATCCCACTGCCACGCGTTACACGAAGCTCAGCTTTGACGAGGCCATGTCCCGCAATCTGGGCATCATGGACGCTACCGCATTTGCCTTGTGCCGTGATCAAAAACTGCCAGTGCGAGTGTTCTCCATCATCAAGCATGGCGCCCTGCGGCGCGTGGTGATGGGTGAGGACGAAGGTACGTTGGTGTACGCCTGACCTTCCCCAAGAACCCCAGCAGTCTCGCCCCAAGGAACCCATCATGACGATTGCCGATATCAAGAAAACCGCTGAAACCAAGATGGACCAGTCCATCGCAGCGTTCAAGAACAACCTGCAAAAAATCCGCACGGGCCGTGCCAACCCTGCTTTGCTGGACAGCATTCAGGTCGAGTACTACGGCTCCATGGTGCCCCTGAGTCAGGTGGCCAACGTGACCTTGCTCGACTCGCGCACCATTAGCGTCCAGCCCTGGGAAAAGGGCATGGGCGCCAAGATTGAAAAGGCCATCCGCGAAAGCGATCTGGGTCTGAATCCTGCCTCTATGGGCGAGTTGATCCGCGTCCCCATGCCGCCCATGAGCGAAGAGCGCCGCAAGGAAATGACCAAGCTGGCCCGCAATGAGGGTGAAAGCGCCAAGATCGCCGTGCGCAACCTGCGCCGCGACGCCAATGAAGGGGTCAAGAAGCTGGTCAAGGACAAACTCGCTTCTGAAGACGACCAAAAGCGCGCAGAAACCGACGTTCAGAAGTTCACAGACAAGCATATTGCCGAGATCGATACTTTGGTGGCGGCCAAAGAACAAGAAATCATGGCGGTCTGAGCTCCCCCCGCTGGAGCTGGCTGATCGTTGACATGTCTGATTCCCCGGTGGTGCCACACCACATTGCCATCGTCATGGATGGCAACGGCCGCTGGGCCAAACGTCGTTTTCTGCCGCGTTTGGCGGGGCACAAGCAAGGGGTGGATTCGCTTCGTCGCTGCGTACGTGCGTGCGTGCAACGGGGCGTTTCCGTCCTGACCGTTTTTGCTTTCTCTTCTGAAAACTGGAACCGCCCGGCCGATGAGGTCTCGGGCCTCATGGAGCTTCTCGCGATGGCCCTGGGCCGAGAGGTTCCCCAGCTCAAAAAGGATGGCGTGCAGTTGCACTTTGTCGGGAGCCGCGAAGGTCTGTCTGCCAAAGTGAGTGAGGGCCTGGCCCAGGCGGAGGCGGCCACGGCTGACAACCACCGCCTCATCCTGAACGTGTGCTTCAACTACGGTGGCCGCTGGGACATCGCGCAAGCTGCTGCTGGCTTGGCCGCGAAGGGTATGCCGATTACCGAAGCAAGCCTGCACGCCGCCATGGGCATGTCCCACGTGCCTGACCCTGATCTGATCATCCGTACCGGCGGCGAGATGCGCATCAGCAATTTTCTGCTGTGGCAGGCCGCATACTCCGAGCTGTTTTTCAGTGACCGTCTGTGGCCCGACTTCGATGAAGCCGCCTTGGACGAGGCATTGGACTCCTTCCAATCGCGTGAGCGCCGTTTTGGCAAAACCTCTGAACAAATAGCGTCCGCGCATCGTGATCCGATGCCGGGCTGAAAGGCCCCATGCTGCTACAGCGCGTCATCACTGCCCTGGTCCTGCTGGCCATCCTGCTGCCAGCGTTGTTCTATCCCTCCATCACCCCCTTTGCCCTGGTGGTTCTGGTCTTCATGGCGGCTGGCGCCTGGGAGTGGGGGCGATTGAATGGGCGCGGCAATGCAGCCGCCTTGAGCTTGTCGGCTGTGTGCTTGGTCCTGTGTGCTGGCAGTTGGTGGGCTGGCTGGCTGGATCGCCCGTTGCCGCTGTTGTGGACGCTGGGCGGCGGGCTTTGGGTGGCATGCACCGCTTGGTTGTTGCGCGCCGGTGTACCCGGCTGGCCGCTCATTCCGGCGCCTGTGCGCATCGTTTTGGGTGTGCTGGCGCTATGGCTGGCGTGGCTTGCCGTGGTGCAGGCACGCATCCTCGGTATCAATTTCTTGTTGTCGGTGCTCACCCTGGTGTGGGTGGCTGACATCTTTGCGTATTTTGCCGGCCGGGCTTTTGGCCTGCGCTTTACCCGCAACAAGCTGGCACCCTCCATCAGTCCTGGCAAAAGCTGGGAGGGGGTTTGGGGCGGTCTGGCGGGGGTGTTGTGCCTGGCCGTGGCCTGGGTTGCGGCTGACCGTTACTTCCAGGCAGACGTCGCCAGTTTTTATACCCGCCTGTATTCCGCGGGCTGGTGGTTCTTGGCCATCGCCGTGGTGTTCATGGTGGCCATGAGTGTGGCGGGTGATCTGGTCGAATCGCTGATCAAGCGCAGCGCGGGCGTGAAGGACAGCAGCGGGCTGCTGCCCGGCCATGGGGGCGTGCTTGACCGGGTTGACGCGTTGCTGCCAACGCTTCCCCTGGCGCTGATGCTCACCCGACTTATTTCTGTATGAAGCAAAAAATCACGGTTCTGGGCTCCACAGGGTCCATCGGAAAAAACACGCTCGACGTGGTGGCGAGGCATCCGGATCGCTACGAGGTCTTTGCGCTCAGCGCGGCGACCCAGGTCGATTTGATGCTGCAGCAGTGCGCCCAATTCAAGCCCCGCTTCGCTGTCATGGCGAGCGCTCCCCATGCGCAGTTGCTGGCAGAAAAAATCAAGCAAAATAGGCTCCCAACGTCCGTCCTGCAAGCGCAAGGTGCTCTTGAAATCATAGCGTCGCACGAAGAGGTGGATGCCGTCATGGCTGCCATCGTGGGGGCTGCGGGCTTGTCGCCTTGCCTTGCTGCTGCCCGCGCGGGCAAGCGCCTGTTGCTGGCCAACAAAGAGGCGCTGGTGGTGGGGGGTAATGTGTTCATGCGCGCTGTGCGCGAGGGCGGCGCCACCCTGCTGCCCATCGACAGCGAGCATTCAGCCATTTTTCAGTGCCTGCCTGAAGATCCTGCGTGTTGGGCTGAGCGGGTGGACAGCATTTTGCTCACCGCTTCTGGCGGCCCGTTCCGTACCCGTGCGCCAGAGACCTTGGCGCAGATCACCCCCGAACAGGCCTGTGCGCATCCCAATTTCTCCATGGGAAGAAAAATCTCGGTGGACTCCGCCACGATGATGAACAAGGCTTTGGAAGTCATCGAGGCACGCTGGCTTTTTGATTTGGCGCCTGAGCAGATCAAGGTGGTGATCCATCCGCAGCAGATCATCCATTCCATGGTGCAGTTCAAAGATGCGTCCATCCTGGCGCAACTGGGCACGCCCGACATGCGTGTGCCTATCGCTTGCGGTCTGGCCTGGCCCGAACGCATCGAGAGTGGTGCCAGCCGACTGGACTTTGCAGCGCTGGCGGCCCTCACGTTTGAAGAAGCGGATGTCCGGCGTTTTCCAGGATTGCATCTGTCGTGGCAGGCGTTGAACGCCCCAGAAGGCACCACGGCAGTGCTGAACGCCGCGAATGAGGTGGCTGTGGACGCCTTCCTGACGGGCAAACTGCGTTTTGACCATATCCATGCGGTCAACCTTGCAACTTTGGACGCGGTGCAGCCCTCCAAGCCGGATTCGCTGGAGTCCTTGCTGGCGCTGGATGCCGCCGCTCGTGTGGCAGCGCAACGTGCGGCCGCTGCTCTGGCGCTTTGACTGACTGTTTTTTCAGGAGCGTCTCATGCTGACCGTTGTTGCTTTTTTCGTGGCTCTGGGGTTTCTCATCGCCATCCATGAATATGGGCATTACCGGGTGGCGGTTGCCTGCGGTGTCAAGGTGTTGCGCTTTTCGGTGGGGTTTGGCAAACCGCTGTTCACCTGGAAGGGCAAGGGCTCCGATACGGAGTTTGTCATTGGCCTGTTCCCTTTGGGGGGGTATGTCCGCATGCTGGACGAGCGTGAGGCCCCTGTGGATCCTCACGAGCGCCACCTGGCGTTCAATACCCAGCCGTTGCGC
Organism: Acidovorax sp. IB03; assembly: GCF_016406015.1. NCBI lineage: Bacteria > Pseudomonadati > Pseudomonadota > Betaproteobacteria > Burkholderiales > Comamonadaceae > Acidovorax > Acidovorax sp. IB03. The sequence goes on from NZ_JAEFCH010000029.1 coordinate 13,187, forward strand.
TCCCGCGCTGCGATTGTTGCTGCGGGTCCTCTGGCCAACCTGCTGCTGGCTGTGTTGCTGTATTCCATCGTCAATTGGGGTGGCGTGCAAGAGCCCAAAGCCGTGTTATCGAGCCCTGTTGCCGGTTCGGTGGCGGACAAGGCTGGTTTGGTGGGGGGTGAGCTGGTGCGCCGGGCTGCGACGGGCGACGACGAGCTGGTGCCGATACGTTCGTTCGAAGAGCTGCGTTGGGTATTGACCCAAGGTGCTCTGGACGGCGAGCGTGTTCGCCTGGAGTTGCAAAACACGCCCAGCAGTTCCCCGCGCGAAGTGGTGATGGATCTGTCTGTGCTGGATGTGCGCGATGCCGATGCCCAGCTTTTTAGGAAAATTGGAGTGATTGCCCCATGGACGCGCCCATCCATCGGCGAAGTCATGCCTGGTGGAGCTGCTGAGCGTGCGGGGCTGCGCAACGGCGATGTGGTGCGCCGGGTTGGCAATACCAATGTGGTGGACGGGATGCAGCTGCGCGAGCTGATTCGCTCGTCGGTACAAGAGGGCAAAGTGGCTCCGCAGATCTGGATGGTGGAGCGCGGTGGGCAGATGCTGGAGTTGGAGGTGGTGCCCGATAGCGTCATGGACGGCAGCGTCTCCGTGGGGCGGATCAATGCCTATGTGGGGGATAGCCCCGAAATGGTCGAGGTGGACTACGGACTGTGGGAGGGCCTGGCCCGGGGCTTTGAGCGTACCTGGGATGTGTCAACTCTCACCTTGCGCATGATGGGGCGCATGCTGACTGGCGAGGCCTCCCTCAAGAACCTCAGCGGCCCTTTGACCATTGCTGACTATGCAGGTCGCTCCGCCGAGATGGGATTGATGCAGTACCTGGCCTACCTCGCGCTCATCAGCGTGAGCCTGGGCGTGCTGAACCTGTTACCTCTGCCAGTGCTCGATGGAGGGCACCTGATGTATTATCTTTGGGAGGGAGTCACTGGCAAAAGTGTCTCCGACACCTGGATGGAGTACCTCCAGCGTGGCGGCGTGGCAGTGCTTGCCTTGATGATGTCTATCGCTCTTTTTAACGATATCTCCCGATACCTCGCCAAACTTCTGGCCGTATTTGCCTAGCCATATCGGCTTCAGTTCCATTCATGAAAAAACACATCACTCGCCTTGGCGTGCGCACCGCCTCTGCCGTTGCCGCCATGGTATTTGTTGCCAACGCTGCGTGGGCCCTGGAGCCTTTCAAGGTTCAGGACATCCGCGTGGAAGGCCTGCAGCGCGTGGAACCGGGAACCATCTTCGCTTCCATGCCGCTGCGCGTGGGCGACGATTACAACGATGACAAGGGTGCTGCGGCCATCCGCGCGCTGTTTGCCCTGGGGCTTTTCAAGGACGTGCGCCTGGAAGCGTCCGGCAACGTTCTCGTGGTGGTAGTGGAAGAGCGCCCCACCATTGCCGACGTAGAGTTTGCGGGCACGCGTGAATTCGACAAGGAAGTCCTCAAGAAAGCCATGCGGGATGTGGGTCTGACCGAGGGTCGTCCATTCGACAAGGCGCTGGCCGACCGCGCGGAGCAGGAGCTCAAGCGCCAGTACATCAACCGCAGCCTGTACGGCGCTGAAGTCGTCACCACCGTCACGCCCATTGAGCGCAATCGGGTGAACCTGACATTCACGGTGGTGGAAGGCGAGCCCGCACGCATCAAGGAAGTTCGCGTCAACGGCAACAAGGCCTTCAGTGAGTCCACCCTGAAGGGTTTGTTTGACCAGGATACGGGCGGCTGGCTCAGCTGGTACACCAAGTCTGACCGCTACTCGCGCACCAAGCTCAATGCTGACCTGGAAACGCTGCGTTCCTACTACCTGCAGCGCGGCTATCTTGAGTTCCGCGTGGATTCCACACAGGTGGCGATTTCTCCCGACAAGCAGGACATCACCATCACCGTCAACGTCACGGAAGGTGAGCGGTTTGTGGTAGCAGGCGTCAAGCTCGAAGGCAATTACCTGGAGCGTGAAGACGAGTTCAAGTCGCTGGTTTCCATTCGTGCGGGCGAACCTTACAACGCTGACCAGGTCGCAGAAACCACCAAGGCGTTTTCGGAGTACTTCGGCCGTTTTGGGTTTGCATTTTCGCGTGTCGAGGCGGTGCCAGAAATTGACCGTGAAAACAACCGTGTGACCCTGGTATTGCAGGCCGAGCCTTCACGCCGCGCCTATGTGCGCAAGATCAACGTGAGCGGCAACAACCGCACGCGTGATGAAGTGATTCGCCGTGAATTCCGCCAATATGAAGCAGCTTGGTATGACGGTGAGCGCATTCGCTTGTCCCGCGACCGCGTGGACCGTCTGGGCTTCTTCACTGAAGTGAACGTGGAGACCCAGGATGTACCAGGCGCTCCCGACCAGGTGGATCTCGTGGTCAACGTGACCGAGAAGCCCACCGGTTCGCTGCAATTGGGCGCAGGTTTCTCCAGTGCCGAAAAGGTTGCGTTGTCGTTCGGTATCAAGCAGGAAAATTTCTTTGGCTCGGGCAACTACCTGGGTATCGACGTCAACACCAGCAAGTACCGCCGTACCCTGGTGTTCAGCACCACCAACCCCTATTTCACCCAGGACGGCATTTCGCGCACGGTGGATTTGTACTACCGCACCGACAAGCCTTATGAAGACCAGGGCGGTAACTACGAGCTGGTGACCACGGGTGCGTCGATGCGCTTTGGTATCCCGTTCAGTGAGACGGACACGGTCTTCTTTGGTGGTGGTTTTGAGCAGACCCAGATCAAGGCAGGTACCAATATCCCCGCCACCTATCTGGCCTATGCCAATACGTATGGCGCTACCAGCAACGCCATTCCCTTGACCGTTGGCTGGTCGCGCGACGACCGTGACAGCGCCTTGGCTCCCAACTCCGGGCGTTACCAACGTCTGAACTCGGAGTGGTCCGTGGCGGGTGATGCGCGCTATGTGCGGGGCAACTACCAGTACCAGCAGTACATCCCGCTGAACAAGCGCTTCACCGTGGCGTTCAACGGGGAACTGGGCTACGGCAAGGGGCTCAATGGCCGTCCGTTCCCGGTGTTCAAGAACTTCTATTCGGGCGGCTTGGGTTCGGTGCGCGGCTTCGACCAGGGTACCCTGGGCCCGCGTGACGTGACCGGTGCTTCCTTGGGTGGCCCGAAGAAGGTGACCCTCAATGCCGAGGTGATCGCACCATTCCCAGGCGCTGGCAATGACCGTACGCTGCGTGTGTTCACATTCGTGGACGTGGGCAATGTGTACGGTGAAAACCAGAAGGTGACTTTCAGCGACATGCGAGCCTCTGCAGGGCTCGGTTTGAGCTGGATCTCGCCTTTAGGTCCGCTGCGCCTTGCCTTTGCCCAGCCAGTGCGTAAGTTCGCTGGCGATAAAATCCAGAAACTGCAATTCCAGATTGGAACGTCTTTCTAATGAAATCCCTTTTCCGTCAGACATCTTTGGCCCTGTTGATCGGTACTGCTGCGTTGGCCACTTCGGTCCAGGCGCAAGAGTTCAAGGCAGGTTTTGTCAATACGGATCGCATCTTCCGTGAAGCCAACACAGCCAAGACAGCGCAAGCCAAGCTGGAGCAGGAATTCGCCCGCCGCGAGAAAGAACTGGTGGACATCGGCAATTCCCTGAAGTCCGCCACCGAGAAGTTCGAGCGCGAAGCGCCCACGATGGCTGAGAGCCAGCGCACGACGCGTCAGCGCCAGCTGGTGGACCAAGACCGCGACTTTCAGCGCAAGCGCCGTGAGTTCCAGGAAGACCTGAGCGCCCGCAAGAATGAAGAGCTGGCACAGGTGCTGGAACGCGCCAACCGGGTTGTCAAGCAGGTGGCCGAGGCTGAGAAGTACGACGTCATCCTGCAAGAAGCCGTCTACATCAACCCCAAGCACGACATCACCGACAAGGTGATCAAGGCTTTGAATGCGGCCAAATAGTTGGACGCAGCAGGTGGTGGCGTGAGCTTGCTACTGGGGCACATCGTTGATGTGCTGGGGGGCTCGCTGGAGGGCGGTGCAAATGACACCCCCATCCACCGCATAGCGCCACTGGAGTTTGCGGGGCCGGGTGACATCAGTTTTCTGAGTCACCCGCGCTACCAACAACAACTGGCCGCCTCACAGGCGGCCTGTGTCATTGTGGCGCCCGCCATGCGCGATGCCGCCTTGGCGCGTGGCGCATGCATTGTGGTGGACAACCCCTACGTGTACTTCGCACGGGTCACGCAGCTTTGGAAGCAGCGGCACATGCCTGCGCGTAGCGCGGGGGTCCACCCCAGTGCGGTGGTAGATCCCTCGGCGCAGATTCACCCTACGGCGACTGTCGGGCCCCTGTGCGTGGTCGAACGCGGCGCTGTGGTGGGCGAAGGCTCGGTGCTCACGTCCCGGGTCACGCTGGGCGAAAACTGCCAGGTCGGTGCGCGTTGCCTGCTGCATCCGGGGGTGGTCATCGGCGCAGATGGTTTCGGCTTTGCTCCCCACCAGGGGGCTTGGGTCAAGATCGAACAGCTGGGGGCCGTGCGCATTGGTGACGATGTGGAAATTGGCGCCAACACGTGCATTGATCGTGGAGCCCTGCAGGACACGGTGATTGAAGATGGTGTGAAGCTCGACAACCTCATTCAGATCGGGCACAACGTGCGCATCGGTCGCCACTCGGCCATGGCCGGGTGCGTGGGGGTGGCGGGCAGTGCAACGATTGGCGCCCACTGCACCGTGGGTGGGGGCGCCATCGTGCTGGGTCATCTGGAGCTGGCGGACAACGTGCACGTGTCGGCGGCAACGGTGGTGACCCGCTCGCTCACGCGGGCAGGCCAGTACACGGGCATGTTCCCCATCGACGACAATGCGAAGTGGGAAAAGAACGCTGCAACACTGAAACAACTGCACAGTCTGCGCGAGCGCATCAAGGCGCTTGAGCAGGCTCTTAAAGCAGCATGAACGGAAGAACAACTCGATGATGGATATTCACGCAATTCTCAAGCAACTGCCCCACCGCTACCCGTTTTTGCTGGTGGACCGTGTGCTTGAGCTCCAGCGCAATGAGCGCATTCTGGCCATCAAGAATGTGACCTTCAACGAGCCATATTTCATGGGCCATTTCCCAGGCCGCCCTGTGATGCCCGGGGTGCTGATTCTGGAAGCCCTGGCCCAGGCTGCGGGCCTGCTGGCGTTTGATGCCATGGGCCAGGTGCCGGATGAGAACAACATCTACTACTTCGTTGGCATTGATGGTGCGCGCTTCAAGCGGCCCGTGGAGCCCGGTGATCAACTGCACCTGGAGATCACCATTGATCGCGTGCGCGCCGGTATCTGGAAGTTCAAGGGCGTGGCCCGCGTGGGCGACGAAGTGGCTTGCGAAGCCGAGCTGATGTGCACCATGCGTGCCGTGGGTTGATGTTGACCGACCGTGAGCAATATCCACGCAACCGCCATCGTTGACCCCGCCGCCCGTATTGACCCGACGGCGACGATTGGGCCCTATGCGGTGATTGGCCCTGAGGTTTCCATTGGTGCGCGCACTACGGTGGGCGCCCACTGTGTGATCGAGGGGCGCACCACCATCGGTGAGGACAACCGGATCTTCCAGTTCGCTTCGCTGGGCGCGCAACCTCAAGACAAGAAATATGCAGGTGAGCCGACCGAACTGGTCATCGGCCACCGCAACACCATTCGCGAGTTCTGTACCTTCAACACCGGCACCGTGCAAGATCGTGCGGTCACGCGGGTGGGCGACGACAACTGGATCATGGCCTACGTGCACATTGCGCACGATTGCCAGGTGGGGAACCAGACCACCTTGGCCAACAACACGACCTTGGCAGGCCATGTGGACGTGGGCGACTGGGCCACGGTGGGCGGCCTCACGGGCGTGCTGCAACGCATGCGCATTGGCGCCCACACCATGATTGGCTTTGCAAGCCACGTGGGCAAAGATGTGCCGCCCTTCATGGTGGTGGACGGCAACCCGCTGGCTGTGCGCGGTGTCAACTTGGTGGGTTTGCGCCGCCGCGCTTTCTCCGATGAGCGCATTGCGGCCATCCGCGAAATGCACAAGCTGCTGTACCGCCAGGGCCTGACGCTGGAGCAGGCGCGCGCCGCCATCATGGCGCTGCCCGAGAAGATGCCGCAGGCGCGGGACGATGTGGCGTTGATGGACGCCTTCATCGCGGGCTCCAGCGCAGGCATTGCCCGCTGAGGGAGTGTTGATGGCATCCCATCCTCGCATCGCAATGGTGGCGGGCGAGGCCTCTGGCGATTTGCTGGCAGGCCTGCTGCTCGATGGCCTGCAGGCCCGCTGGCCCGAATTACAAGCCAAAGGTATTGGCGGCCCTCAGATGGCCCGCCGGGGCTTTGAATGCCTGTGGCCCAGCGAAAAGCTGGCCGTGCACGGCTACAGCATGGAAGTGCTGCGCCGCCTGCGCGAGTTGGTGGGCATTCGCAAACAACTGCGTGACCAATTGCTGCGTGAACGCCCAGGGGTATTCATTGGCGTGGACGCCCCGGATTTCAACCTGGGGCTGGAGGCAGACCTGCGCGCCGCGGGCATCAAAACGGTGCACTTTGTGTGCCCTTCGATCTGGGCCTGGCGCGCCGAGCGGGTGGAGAAAATCCGGCGCAGTGCCGACCACGTGTTGTGCATCTTCCCTTTCGAGCCTGAATTGCTGGCCAGGCACGGTATTGCGGCGACCTACGTGGGGCATCCGCTGGCCAACGTCATCCCCCGGGTGCCAGACCGCGCTGGTGCGCGCGCCGCACTGGGCTTGGCCCCTGATGACGAGGTGCTGGCCATTTTGCCGGGCAGCCGCTCTGCCGAGGTGCAGTACATTGCTCCACCCTTCTTTTCGGCTGCAGCGCTTATCCATCAAGCGCGGCCAGCTACAAAATTCATAGTACCTGCCGTTCCGTTGTTGCAGGCGCGTATCGAGCAACTGGTGCGCTCTGCCGGGCTGGAGGGGGCCGTGCGCGTAGTCACCGGGCAGTCCCACACGGTGCTGGCGGCATGCGATGCGACCCTGATTGCCAGCGGCACGGCCACGCTGGAGGCCGCGCTGTTCAAGCGCCCCATGGTGATTGGCTACCACATGCACCCGTTGAGCTGGTGGCTCATGCGCCGCAAGCAACTGCAGCCGTGGGTGGGCTTGCCCAACATCCTGTGCGGTGAATTCGTGGTGCCCGAGCTGATCCAGGACGCTGCTACCCCCGAGGCCCTGTGCGCGGCCACCCTGCAATGGCTGCAGGCCCGTGAACAACAGCCCGAAAAAATCCAGGCCCTGGAGCAGCGCTTTGATGCCCTGCACGAAAGCCTGCAACGCAACACCTCCCAACTAGCCGCCCATGCGATCGAAAAAGTCCTCGCTGCCTGAGCAGGTCAGTTTGCCCTGGCACCCGCCCGGCTTGGTTGCGGGTGTGGACGAGGCTGGGCGTGGTCCGCTGGTGGGCCCCGTGGTCGCCGCGGCCGTCATCCTGGACGATCTGCGTCCGATTGCCGGCTTGGCGGATTCGAAAAAGCTCACCGAAGCCCGACGCGAAAAGCTGTTTGATGAAATCCGTGCCAAGGCCTTGTGCTGCAGCATTGCCGAGGCCAGCGTGGAAGAAATCGACCAGCTCAACATCCTTCAAGCCACCATGCTGGCCATGCGCCGTGCGGTGCAGGGCCTGCGCCTGAAGCCCGTGATGGTGCTGGTCGATGGCAACCGCATTCCCACCCTCGATATTCCGGCCGAGGCCATCGTCAAAGGCGATGCGTTGGTGCAGTCCATTTCTGCGGCGTCCATCTTGGCCAAGGTGCACCGTGACCGCTGGTGCCGCCAGGTGCACGAGCAGTACCCGCAATATGGTTTTGCCGGACACAAAGGTTACGGCACCGCAGCCCACATGGCGGCGCTGCAAGCCCATGGGGCTTCGATCTATCACCGTCGCTCCTTTGCGCCAGTGGCCAAGGTGCTGGCTTCGGCCGCAGAAAGAACGCCTGCATGACATCCTCCGCCGTCACCCTGATCCAGTCGCGCGACAACGCGTTGGTCAAAGACCTGCGCCGCCTGGCACAAGACACCACGGCTTACCGCAAGCAAGGCAGGGTCTGGCTGGAGGGTGACCACCTCTGCCGCGCCGCGCTGGAGCGCTCCGTGCGCCCGGCCATGGCCGTTTTTTCAGAGTCTTATTGGCCGCAATGGCAGCATGAGAAAGCGCTGACAGCTATCAAAATCGTAGTGATGCCAGATGCGCTTTTCAAGGACATCAGCGGGCTGGAATCGCCGGCGGGCATGGGCTTTCTTTGGGATCTGCCTGCTGCGCAGCCGCTGGACGCGATGGCCGCCACGGTCGTGCTGGATCGCGTGCAGGATGCGGGCAATGTGGGCTCCATCTTGCGCAGCGCCTCTGCGTTTGGCTTTCGGCAGGTGCTGGCCGTCAAAGGCAGTGCGGCCCTGTGGTCGCCCAAGGTGTTGCGCGCCGGCATGGGCGCCCACTTTGCACTGAACCTGGTCGAAGGCGTGAGCGAGGAAGACCTGGCTGCGCTGCAGGTGCCACTGGTGGTGACCAGCTCCCACGGCGGCAGCTACCTGCACCAGGCCGATCTGCCCTGGCCCTGTGCCTGGGTCATGGGGCACGAAGGGCAGGGCGTGGCCCCGTCGCTGGAAGCCCGCTCATCCTTGCGCATCCGCATCGCGCAACCTGGCGGTGAAGAGTCTTTGAACGTGGCGGCTGCGGCAGCCATCTGCCTGCACGCCAGCGGGGCTGCGCGTTGAGGTAACCGCCCTTGCCCAGGCAGCCCGTGGGGCAAATCACGGTTTTGTTACCGGAAATCCATGTTGCGGCGCATCATTTTGCATCGTGGTTTAGAGGTGTGCGGGTATAATCGGGGGCTTTTCTCGCAACAGCGTCGCCCGACCGCACCCAAAGCAATAACCCATCTGAGAGCAGCCAGTGGCACTCGCCCTGCGAGTGGCTAGCAGGCGCCGGGCGACCGTAACCATCCGGAGAACCCAGTGCTTTTGTCTATCCAGGGAACCTTCCCGCCCGCCATCCTGGCGCTCGCAGACGGCACGGTCTTTATCGGCAATTCGATCGGTGCCACCGGCACCACCGTCGGCGAAGTGGTTTTCAACACCGCTATCACCGGCTACCAGGAAATCCTCACTGACCCCAGCTACTGCCAGCAGATCGTCACCCTGACGTACCCGCACATCGGCAATTACGGGGTCAACGCAGAGGACGTCGAAGCTGACAAGGTCCACGCCGCAGGCCTCATCATCAAAGATCTGCCATTGCTGGCCAGCAACTTCCGCCAGACGGAAACGCTGTCGCAGTACTTGGTGCGCGAGAACACCGTTGCCATCGCCAACATCGACACCCGTAAGCTCACCCGCTTGCTGCGCAGCAAAGGCGCGCAAAACGGCGCTATTGTTGGTCTGGCTGCCGGTCAGGCGGTCACGCAGGCGCTGATCGACGAAGCGGTTGCCAAAGCCAAGGCCGCTCCCAACATGGCGGGCCTGGACTTGGCCAAGGTGGTCACCACTGCCCAGCGTTACGAGTGGACGCAGACCGAGTGGAAGCTCGGCTCGGGTTACGGCGAGCTGACTGCCCCCCAGTTCCACGTGGTCGCATACGACTTCGGCGTGAAGAAGAACATCTTGCGCATGCTGGCCGAACGTGGCTGCAAGGTCACTGTGGTGCCTGCAAAGACGCCCGCTGCCGACGTGTTGGCGCTCAACCCCGATGGCGTGTTTCTCTCCAACGGCCCTGGCGACCCAGCGCCTTGCGACTACGCCATTGAAGCTGCTCGCACGCTGATGGACAGCGGCGTGCCCACCTTCGGCATCTGCCTGGGCCACCAGATCATGGCGCTGGCCTCCGGCGCCAAGACTTTCAAGATGGCCAATAGCCACCATGGTGCCAACCACCCTGTGAAGGATCTGGACACCGGCCGCGTCAGCATCACCAGCCAGAACCACGGTTTTGCGGTGGACATGGATTCGCTGCCTGCCACGCTGCGCCCCACCCACATCAGCCTGTTTGACGGCACGCTGCAAGGCCTGGAGCGCACCGACAAGCCCGCTTTCTGCTTCCAGGGTCACCCCGAAGCATCGCCCGGCCCGCACGATATCGCCTACCTGTTTGACCGCTTCACCCGCGCGATGCAGGCTGCAAAAGCCGCGTAAGCGGATCGCTCCGAGAAGGTCCTGTCCTATGAAGTTGTTCAGTTTTCCGGCGGCGTCGCTTGAAAAAGCGATCCACAAGCGCATTCTGACCTTGCCCTCTCCTCACAAGGAGTGGTTCACCGAACGCTGGGCGCAAAAGCCCTACAAAAAGGCGTTTGTGGAAAACAAGGCCATGCCGCTCGTGACCTTGGTGGCCAAAGGCAAAACCTGGGACGACGCCACGTTTGCCGAAGCCATGCAGGACTGGGACGTCACCTTTTATGAGGCCGAAGCCGAGGTGCTGCGCCCGCTGATCCAGGGCGACGGTCTTTTGCAGCTGATGCAAAAGAACCTGCCGCCCGAGCGCGTGCAGGCCCTTCTCGACAAGCTGACACTGCGGCGCGACGCGATTGCCGCCGCCTCCACCACCAGCCCGGAGGCCCCTGCCTCCCAGGGCCAATGAACGCCGCACCATGCCAAAACGTACCGACATAAAAAGCATTCTCATCATCGGCGCTGGCCCGATCATCATCGGCCAGGCCTGTGAGTTCGACTACTCCGGCGTGCAGGCCTGCAAGGCCCTGCGCGAAGAAGGCTACAAGGTCATCCTGATCAACAGCAACCCTGCCACGATCATGACCGACCCGGCCACCGCCGACGTCACCTACATCGAGCCCATCACCTGGCAGACGGTCGAGAAGATCATTGCCAAGGAACGCCCCGATGCCATATTGCCCACCATGGGTGGCCAGACCGCGCTGAACTGCGCGCTGGACCTGTGGCGCAACGGCGTGCTCGACAAGTACAAAGTCGAGCTGATCGGTGCCACACCCGAAGCCATCGACAAGGCCGAAGACCGCCTGAAGTTCAAGGACGCCATGACCAAGATTGGTCTGGGCTCTGCACGTTCGGGCATTGCGCACAGCATGGAAGAAGCCTGGGCGGTGCAGAAGAACGTGGGTTTCCCCACGGTGATCCGTCCCAGCTTCACGCTGGGTGGCACAGGCGGCGGTATTGCCTACAACCCCGAAGAGTTTGAGACCATCTGCAAGCGCGGCCTGGAAGCCTCGCCCACCAACGAGCTGCTGATCGAAGAGTCGCTGCTCGGCTGGAAGGAATACGAGATGGAAGTGGTGCGCGACAAGGCGGACAACTGCATCATCATCTGCTCCATCGAGAACTTGGACCCGATGGGCGTGCACACGGGCGACTCGATCACCGTGGCCCCAGCGCAGACGCTGACCGATAAGGAATACCAGATCATGCGCAACGCCTCTTTGGCGGTGCTGCGTGAAATTGGTGTGGACACCGGCGGCTCCAACGTGCAGTTCTCGGTGAACCCGAAGGACGGCCGCATGATCGTCATCGAGATGAACCCACGCGTGTCGCGTTCGTCGGCGCTGGCCTCCAAGGCCACGGGCTTCCCGATTGCCAAGGTCGCGGCCAAGCTGGCCGTGGGCTACACGCTCGATGAACTCAAGAACGAAATCACGGGCGGCGCCACGCCTGCATCGTTCGAGCCATCGATCGACTACGTGGTCACCAAGATCCCGCGCTTTGCGTTCGAAAAATTCCCTACAGCCGACAGCCGCCTGACCACACAGATGAAGTCTGTGGGTGAGGTCATGGCCATGGGCCGTACCTTCCAGGAATCCTTCCAGAAAGCCCTGCGCGGCCTGGAAGTGGGCGTGGACGGCATGAACGAAAAGACCCAGGACCGCGAGACGCTGGAAAAGGAACTGGGCGAACCCGGTCCCGAGCGCATCTGGTACGTGGGCGATGCGTTTGCCATGGGCCTGTCGGTGGACGAGGTGCATGACCTCACCAAGATCGACAAGTGGTTCCTGGTGCAGATCGAGCAGATCGTGAAGATCGAACTCGATATCGACAAGCTCGTCGCCGAGAAGGGTGAGGGCGCCCTGGCTGCGCTGGACGCTGCCACGCTGCTCACTCTCAAGCAAAAGGGCTTCTCGGATCGCCGCTTGGCCAAGCTGCTCAAGACCACCGAAAAAGCGGTACGTGAAGCACGCCGTGCACACCAGGTGCGCCCTGTGTACAAGCGCGTGGACACCTGTGCCGCCGAGTTCGCCACCAACACGGCGTACCTGTATTCGACCTACGAGGCTGCGCCTTACGGCGCCGCCGCGGAGTGCGAAGCCGCACCTACCGGCAACAAGAAGATCATGGTGCTGGGCGGTGGCCCGAACCGCATCGGTCAGGGCATCGAGTTCGACTACTGCTGCGTGCATGCCGCGCTTGCCATGCGCGAAGACGGCTATGAAACCATCATGGTCAACTGCAACCCTGAGACCGTGTCCACCGACTACGACACCTCCGACCGCCTGTACTTCGAGCCCGTCACGCTCGAAGACGTGCTGGAGATCGTGGACAAGGAAAAGCCGGTCGGCGTGATCGTGCAGTACGGCGGCCAGACGCCGCTCAAGCTTGCTTTGGGTCTCGAAGCCGAAGGCGTACCAATCATCGGCACCACGCCCGACATGATTGACGCCGCCGAAGACCGCGAGCGCTTCCAGAAGCTGTTGCACGACCTGGGTCTGAAGCAGCCACCGAACGCCACGGCCCGCACCGAAGCCGAAGCCCTGGAAAAAGCAGCCGCTTTGGGCTACCCCCTCGTGGTGCGCCCCAGCTATGTGCTGGGTGGCCGTGCGATGGAAATCGTGCACGAGCAGCGTGACCTGGAGCGCTACATGCGTGAAGCCGTCAAGGTAAGCAACGACTCGCCCGTGCTGCTGGACCGCTTCTTGTCCAACGCCATTGAGTGCGATGTGGACTGCGTGCGCGACTCCGCTGGTGTCACCTTCATTGGTGGCGTGATGGAGCACATCGAGCAGGCAGGGGTGCACAGCGGCGACTCCGCCTGCTCGCTGCCCCCGTACTACCTGTCGCAGCCGACCATCGACGAGATCAAGCGCCAGACTGCAGCTATGGCTGCCGGCCTGAATGTGGTGGGCCTCATGAACGTGCAGTTCGCCATCCAGGAAGTGGATGGCAAGGACGTGATCTACGTGCTGGAAGTGAACCCCCGCGCTTCGCGCACGGTGCCGTTCGTTTCCAAGGCTACGGGCATTCAGCTGGCCAAGGTGGCGGCACGTTGCATGGCCGGCCAAACCCTGGCTTCGCAAGGCATCACCAAGGAAGTCACACCGCCGTACTTCAGCGTGAAGGAGGCCGTGTTCCCCTTCGTCAAGTTCCCTGGCGTGGACACCATCCTCGGCCCCGAGATGAAGTCCACCGGTGAAGTGATGGGCGTGGGCAAGACCTTTGGCGAAGCCTTCGTGAAGAGCCAGCTGGGCGCGGGCACCAAGCTGCCTACCTCAGGCAAGGTGTTCCTCACGGTGAAGAACAGCGACAAGCCACGCGCGGTGGACATCGCCCGCCAGCTGGTGGCTCTGGGCTTTGAACTGGTGGCCACCAAGGGTACTGCAGCCGCGATTGCCGAGGCTGGCGTGCCTGTGGCAGTGGTGAACAAGGTGACTGAAGGCCGTCCGCACATCGTGGACATGATCAAGAACAACGAGATTGTCATGGTCATCAACACGGTGGAAGAGCGCCGCAACGCGATTGCTGATTCGCGCGCGATCCGTACCTCGTCGCTGCTGGCCCGCGTGACTACCTTCACCACCATTTTTGGTGCCGAGGCGGCGGTCGAGGGCATGAAGTACCTGGACAAGCTCGACGTGTATTCGGTGCAGGAACTGCACGCCCAGCTGGCAGCCTGACCGGGTTTTCGCGGTGGCTTTTGCCGCCGCAAACACGGCATAATCGCCGCTGAACAAACACCGCCGCGCGGCAACGTGCGGCGGTTTCCTTTTTAGGGTCGTCCATGTCTGCAGGCTGTTGGGCCTTGCGGGCAGAACCTATTGCTGCAGCCCATTCAATTGGGCTGCATTTGACTTATGGAGAGTGACAAGAATGGCCACCATTCCAATTACCAAGCGCGGCGCTGAAAAGCTCAAGGAAGAGCTGCACCGCCTCAAGACCATCGAGCGTCCCGCCGTGATCACGGCCATTGCCGAAGCCCGTGCGCAAGGCGATTTGAGCGAAAACGCCGACTACGATGCCGCCAAGGATCGCCAAGGCTTCATTGAAGGCCGCATTCAGGAGATTGAAGGCAAGCTCTCCGTCGCCCAGGTGATCGACCCCAGTGCCGTGGATGGCGGCGGCAAGGTGGTGTTTGGTGCCACGGTCGAGCTGGAGGATGAAGATACGGGCGACCTGGTGAAGTACCAGATCGTGGGGGAAGATGAGGCGGACCTGAAGCAGGGCCTCATCAACATTTCAAGCCCCATCGCCCGCGCGTTGATCGGCAAGGAAGAGGGCGACACCGCCGAAGTGCAGGCGCCCGGCGGTATCCGCCGCTACGAGGTTGTGGCGGTCAGCTACGTGTGAGGCCAGGGCTGTGACAGGGCGCCTTTCATTCCTGGCCGCCGCCTTGTGGTGGGGCAGCCTCACCACCGTGGGGCTGCTGGTGGTGCCCATGTTGTTTGCACACCTGCCCACGCCCGCGATGGCGGGAACCATGGCTGCCAAGCTGTTTGCGGCGCAGACCTGGGTGTCCGTCTGCTGCGCTTTGCTCCTGTTACTGCTTTCAAGGCCAAAAGGGGTTGTAGCGCTCTATCCATGGGCGCAAGCAGCTATGCTTTTCATAGTGGGTGGCATGCTGCTTGCCTTGGTGTCGCAATACGGTGTGGCCCCTCGCATCGTGGCGAGGCAGGATTTGCGGCTTTGGCACACCGTGGGTTCGGTGCTGTATGGCTTGCAGTGGATGTGTGCTTTGGTGGTGCTACTGAAGATGCGACTGCTGGGTGCGGTATTGCACGACAGTGCCCTGCTGCCGTCGGGCAGCCCCGATGACCCGGCTGGTGCTTGATACACCTTTGCACCAGTAGGCTTGGAGCCATAAAAAAACCGCCGTTCAGGCGGTTTTTTTGGTGAGTTTCATCAACTCATTCTTTCCAGTGCTCTGCAACCCAGGTGGCAGGCTTGATGTAACGGAACCTGCGGTTGCGTCGCCCTGCCAGTGCGTCAGGCGGGTTGCATTCACCATGAAAAATCACGATGCGCGCATCCGGTGGCACAAACGGCGCCTTCCAATAGTTGGTGGGCCAGGCAGGAATGCCGTGGTATTTGAAGCTGGGACACCAGCTTGCAGGCCAGTACTGCAACTTGCCTTGCTTGTGCAAAAAGTCCGACAGGTAGGCCTGCTCATTGCGGAACTTCTGGCGAATTTCGGCAAAGTGGCCGCGAAAGTATTCAAGCACGTCGGGGTGCGCGCCCAATTCAAAACGGTACACCGACGAATTGCCGGTAATGCGCCATGGGCGCTTGTAATCGTGAATGATCAGGAACTCGCCCGGCTGGGTAAAAAAGTCATCCAGGCTTCCGGTGACGACCACGTCTACGTCCAGGAACAGGGCGGTGCCTCGCAGGCCGTAAAGGTCTGCGCTGAAGGTGACGAGCTTGGTCCAGCCACGCTCTGGAATGCCGGGGGGCAAATCCAGAGGAGGAATGGGCTTGCATTCCACTTCGCTGCGAATGCCGCTGGCATCATCGGTCAGGCATACAAACCGAAAGTCGCCGCTCAGGTGGCGGCGAACCATGGCGTACAGCCGGTTGACGTATTCGGGGCCGTACTTCTTGCCCCACTTCATGCAGATGATGTGGCGCTCGTGACCCGCTTGTCCGTGTCCTGGCATGGGGTCAGTCGGCTTGACGCTTTTTGATGGACTTCTGCTTGGGCTTTGCGCGCTTGATCTGGCCGCCAGACGTCAGGCGTTGGTTGCCCAGCACGCGCAGCTGTTTGATTTCAGGGCGCTGGCCGCCACGTTTGCTGAATTTGAGCACCTTCACATCGCGGGGGCCGGGCATACGGTCTTCGTCCACGGTGCGTTCCTTGGGAGGAATGGGGCGCCAAAACACTAGCAGCTTGCCGATGTGCTGGATGGGGGCGGCATTGAGTTCAGCGGCCAGTTCCTGGTACATCAGTTCGCGGGCGGCGCGGTCGTCACCAAACACGCGAACCTTGATCAAACCATGGGCATTCAGGGCTGCATCGATTTCTTTTTTGACCGCAGGGGTCAGGCCATCTCCACCGACAAGGACCACAGGGTCCAGATGGTGGGCATTGGCGCGGTGTTCCCGGCGCTCTGCGGGAGTCAATTGAATTTGGGGCATGGCCGTATTATCGAGGCAGGAAGAAAAATGCAATGAAAGTAAAAACCCAAAGCAAGAAGGTCAACAAGGCATGGCTCAACGACCATGTCAACGACACCTATGTCAAATTGGCCCAGAAAGAGGGTTACCGTGCCCGTGCGGCCTACAAACTCAAGGAAATTGACGAGCAGCTTGGCCTGATCAAACCCGGGTACACCGTGGTCGATCTGGGCTCTACCCCCGGGGCCTGGAGTCAATATGTGCGTCGCCGCTTGTCCCCGTCAGGTGCGGCGGCGGGGCAACTCAATGGGTGCATCATTTCGCTGGACATCTTGCCCATGGAGCCCATTGAAGGTGTCACGTTCCTGAACGGCGATTTTCGTGAGCCCGAAGTCCTAGAAAGACTGGAGCAGGCGCTGGCTGGGCGCGTGGTGGATGTGGTGGTGTCTGACATGGCTCCCAATCTGTCCGGCATCGAGTCGGCAGACGCGGCGCGCATTGCGCATCTGGTGGAGCTGGCGGTGGATTTTGCCTGTGCCCACCTCAAGCCCGATGGCGCTTTGGTGGTGAAGCTGTTTCATGGCAGTGGGTACAGCGATCTGGTCAACTTGTTCAAGCAGACCTTCAAGGTGGTAAAGCCCTTGAAGCCGAAAGCATCGCGGGATAAATCCTCCGAAACTTTTCTGGTGGGTATGGGGCTCAAAGCCAAGTCATAGCAGTTGGTGCGTTTCCGGTCTTGAGGCATGGGGCTTGGGAACAAAATGGAGCTCCAACTTGCCTCAGGTCAATTCAGGGCGCAGACTTCACCCAATTTCCACACGGCGCCCATGGGTCCAGGGGGGGATAAACAGGTGGCCGCGCCTTGAAAGACCTAAAATCACCCAAAGCTACTGCCGTACTGGCAACTAGCCATTCTTCTCCCTTGTAACTGGAGTTCCGCTTGAACAATCAGTGGTTTTCGAAATTTGCCGTGTGGCTGGTCATCGCCATGGTGTTGTTCACGGTATTCAAACAGTTTGATACCCGAGGCAGCGCCGGTGCGACGACGGTGGGCTATTCCGAATTTCTGGATGAAGTTCGCAATAACCGTATCAAGAGCGCCGTCATCCCGGAGGGACTGAGCGGCGGCGAAATCATCGCCACCACCACCGATGATCGAAAGATCCGCACCAATGCTTCCGTGCTGGATCGCGGACTCGTGGGTGATCTCATTGAGCACAAGGTCAAGTTCGACGTGAAGCCTCGCGAAGAGGGTTCTCTCTTGATGACGTTGCTGGTCAGCTGGGGGCCGATGCTGTTGTTGATCGGCGTATGGATTTACTTCATGCGCCAGATGCAAGGCGGTGGCAAGGGTGGTGCGTTCAGTTTTGGCAAAAGCAAAGCCCGCATGCTCGACGAAAACACCAACCAGGTCACTTTTGCGGACGTGGCTGGCTGCGACGAGGCGAAGGAAGAAGTCAAAGAAGTTGTGGATTTCTTGAAAGACCCACAGAAATTCCAGAAGCTGGGTGGCCGTATTCCGCGCGGTTTGCTGCTGGTGGGCCCTCCCGGTACAGGTAAGACTTTGCTCGCCAAGTCCATCGCTGGCGAAGCCAAGGTGCCGTTCTTCAGTATTTCGGGCTCCGATTTCGTGGAAATGTTTGTCGGCGTGGGTGCTGCCCGTGTGCGCGACATGTTCGAGAACGCCAAGAAGAATGCGCCTTGCATCATCTTCATCGATGAAATCGACGCCGTAGGCCGCCAGCGTGGTGCGGGCCTGGGTGGCGGTAATGACGAGCGTGAGCAGACTCTGAACCAGATGCTGGTCGAGATGGACGGTTTCGAAACCAACCTCGGCGTGATCGTTGTGGCTGCGACCAACCGCCCCGACATTCTCGATGCCGCATTGCTGCGCCCCGGCCGTTTTGACCGCCAGGTCTATGTCACGCTGCCCGACATTCGGGGCCGTGAGCAGATTTTGAACGTGCACATGCGCAAGATTCCAGTGGGTCAAGATGTGGCTCCTGCCATCATTGCCCGTGGCACTCCCGGTATGAGCGGCGCTGATTTGGCCAACCTCTGCAACGAAGCTGCCCTTATGGCTGCGCGTCGCAACGCGCGCACTGTAGAAATGCAGGACTTTGAAAAGGCCAAGGACAAAATCCTGATGGGGCCAGAGCGCAAGAGCATGGTCATGCCAGAGGAAGAGCGTCGCAATACGGCTTACCATGAAGCGGGTCACGCGCTGATCGGCAAGTTGCTGCCCAAGTGCGACCCCGTGCACAAGGTCACCATCATTCCCCGTGGCCGTGCGCTGGGCGTGACGATGAGCCTGCCAGCCCAAGACCGCTACAGCTATGACCGCGAGTACATGCTCAACCAGATCAGCATGCTGTTTGGTGGTCGTATCGCCGAAGAAGTGTTCATGAACCAGATGACCACTGGTGCCAGTAACGACTTCGAGCGAGCCACTCACATTGCGCGTGACATGGTGACCCGTTACGGTATGACGGAAGCGCTGGGCCCCATGGTCTATGCCGAGAACGAAGGCGAAGTGTTTCTCGGTCGCTCGGTGACCAAGACCACCAGCATGAGTGAGCAGACCATGGAAAAGGTGGATAGCGAGGTGCGTCGCATCATTGACGAGCAGTACAACCTTGCACGTCGTCTCATTGAAGAGCACAGCGACAAGATGCATGCCATGGCCAAGGCCCTGTTGGATTGGGAAACCATCGACAGCGAACAACTGGACGACATCATGGCTGGCAAAGAGCCACGTCCGCCGAAAGACTGGACGCCCCGAACTCCCTCCTCGGGCGGTGATGGGTCTGGAGGCGGAACTCCTGCCGTAGCGACAGACACGGCACCCACCGTAGCCTGACGGGCTACTGAATCCACGAACGGGGCTTTTGCCCCGTTTCTTTTTTGGTTGTTACATCACAGTCGTGAACGAATGAACTGGCAAACTTCCCGCTTCTCCATTGCTCTGGATCGCCCCTTGGTCATGGGTATCGTCAACGCGACGCCTGACTCTTTTTCGGACGGGGGGCGTTACGCGCAGTCCGCTCGGGCGTTGCTGCATTGCGAGCAATTGATCAAGGACGGGGCAGATATCTTGGATATCGGAGGCGAGTCCACGCGCCCCGGCAGTCCAGCAGTGGGTTTGGAAGAAGAGTTGTCGCGGGTATTGCCTGTGGTGCGCGGTGCGGTCTCGATGGGTGTTCCCGTTTCCGTTGATACCTACAAGCCTGAGGTGATGCAGGCGGTGCTGGACCTGGGCGCCGACATCATCAACGACATCTGGGCGCTGCGTCAGCCAGGTGCACAGGCGGTCGTGGCTTCGCACCCTGCTTGCGGTGTCTGCCTGATGCACATGCACCGCGATCCCCAAACCATGCAAGCCTCGCCCATGGATGGCGACATTGTTCTTCAGGTGCGGCGCTTCCTGCAGGAGTCTGCGGAGTCACTGTGCGCGATGGGCGTACAGCCAGATCGCATCGTGCTGGACCCTGGAGTGGGTTTCGGTAAAACAGTAGAGCAAAATTTCTCGCTGCTGGCACACCAGGCGGAGTTTTTGGCTGACGGTTACCCCTTGCTGGCAGGGTGGTCGCGCAAATCTTCGTTGGGTGCCGTGACTGGCTTGGAGGTCGATCAAAGAATGGTGCCCAGCGTTGCCGCAGCCCTGCTGGCGGTAGAGCGTGGCGCGCACATTGTTCGCGTGCATGATGTCCGGGAGACTGTCGCTGCCCTGTCTGTATGGAAGGCCGCGCGTCCGTCAGCGAGTTTGGCGAGGTGAGGGGAAGGCATTGCACAATGCCTTCAAGCACAAGGAAAGCAAAAAAATGACACGCAAGTATTTCGGCACTGACGGTATTCGTGGAACGGTGGGCCAGTACCCCATCACCCCAGATTTTGCATTGCGGCTCGCCCACGCTGTGGGCCATGTACTGCGCCGCACGGAAGAGCGCCCAACGGTGCTGATCGGAAAAGACACACGCATTTCCGGCTACATGCTGGAAAGTGCTTTGGAGTCTGGATTCAACTCCGCTGGCGTGGACGTCGTGTTGCTGGGGCCGTTGCCGACCCCAGGAGTTGCCTACTTGACGCGTGCGCAGCGTGCAAGCCTGGGTGTGGTCATCAGTGCCAGCCACAACGCCTATCCAGACAACGGTATCAAGTTCTTCAGTGCCCAGGGCACCAAGTTACCCGACGCTTGGGAGCTGGATGTAGAGGCTGCGCTGGATGAGGCGCCTGTTTGGGCAGATTCTTCCAGCCTGGGCAAGGCGCGCCGACTGGACGATGCAGCAGGGCGATATATCGAGTTCTGCAAAAGCACGTTTCCTCAAGACCTCACCCTGAAGGGTCTCAAAATTGTGGTGGATGCCGCGCATGGCGCTGCGTACCAAGTGGCACCCAAGGTGTTCCACGAGTTGGGTGCCGAGGTGATCTCCATCGGCTGTGCACCCGATGGCTTGAACATCAACCACGAAGTCGGCGCCACCCACCCTGATGCACTCGTACGCTCTGTGCGCGCGAACCATGCCGATTACGGTGTGGCACTGGACGGAGATGCCGACCGACTGCAGATGGTGGACGCCACGGGGCGGCTTTACAACGGTGACGAACTGCTCTACTTGATGGCTGCTGACCGTATGGGGCGTGACGAGCACGTGCCAGGGGTTGTCGGTACATTGATGACGAACATGGCGGTTGAGGTCGCGTTAAAGCAACGTGGAGTCCGGTTGGAACGAGCCAAGGTGGGTGACCGCTACGTTTTGGAAGAGTTGGCCAAACACCGTTGGATTCTGGGCGGTGAAGGCTCGGGCCACTTGCTGGCTCTGGACAAGCACACCACCGGAGACGGCTTGGTGAGTGCCTTGCAGGTACTGCAGGCCTGCGTTCGTAGCGGCAGCAGCCTGCCCCAGCTTTTGCGGGAGGTTGTCCTCTTTCCGCAAGTGCTTCTCAACGTTCGACTTTTGCCTGGGCAGGACTGGAAGAGCAACCCATTGTTATCCGCTGCCATTCGCGAAGTGGAAAACGAATTGGGCGAGTCAGGGCGGGTTCTGATTCGTGCCAGTGGAACCGAGCCCCTGCTGCGCGTAATGGTTGAGGCGCGTGATGCGGAGCAGGCCAACCGCTGCGCTCAGAAACTCGCCGATGCGGCGAAGGCCGGGTGAGTGAGCTGGACTGGGATACGCACTGGGTATGCGCTGCTGGACGGTTGGACTTCGCGGCCGCGCTCGCATAGCACGTGGTGACCATCTACCGCTAAAGCAGTATTGCAATGCTTCAGGGATGACCACCGACCGCGTGAAAATTCTCGTCTTGCTGTAGTCGGCAGTTTCCCTCCTGCTCACGGTTCAGTCTGTCATCATTCCGCCTCGATATTGCAACAGCGATGTCACGAGGCTCTTTCACACTCAAGTTCAGACATGTCAGGTTGGTGCTCCAGCCTGGCTTCAGATTCTTGGGTCGAACGAAGGAGCCTACTCATGCAAGAGCCCTCACTCAAAGGCTTGTTGTCTATTTCAGATACTGCCACCAGTGGCTCCGTTTCTTCCTCTGGATCCAGTAGTGCCACATGGGGTATCGCAAAGCCTGCGTCTGCGGGCATCCAGGTCCGGTGGGCCCGTCACCTTGATGAGGTGAGGCAGGCTCAAAAGCTGCGTTTTGAAGTCTTCGGACTGGAAATGGGGGCCCGGCTGTCCACTACCGTCCCGGGGCATGACATTGATTTGTTTGATGACTTTTGCGAGCACCTGCTGGTGCTTGACGAAGCCAGCCAGGCGGTGATTGGAACCTACCGCGTCTTGACTCCAGCGCAGGCTCAGCGGGTAGGCAGCACCTATAGCGACACCGAGTTTGATCTGACACGCTTGCGCAGTCTGCGCTCCCGGATGGTGGAGCTCGGGCGTAGCTGTGTGCATCCAGACCATCGCCATGGGGGCGTCATCATGGCATTGTGGGGGGCGCTGGCTGACTTCATGGTTCGCAACCAATTGGACACCATGATTGGTTGCGCCAGCATTCCCATGCTGCACAACGGTGTGGTCAGCGGGGATGTGGCCGCGAGCATCTGGCACCAATTACGCCAAACGCATCTGGCCCCCATCGAATACCACGTTCGGCCTCGCCTGCCTCTGCCGGTGGAGCGGCTTGACAGCTCCGTTGCCACAGAACCTCCCGCATTGATCAAAGGGTACCTGCGTCTGGGCGCTCGTGTGCTGGGTGCTCCTGCCTGGGATCCCGATTTCAACACAGCCGATTTGCCCATGCTAATGCGCTTGGGTGATCTGCATCCCCGGTATCGCAAGCACTTTCTGGGTGCCTGATGCGTGCGCCCTGGGATTTGCTGGGTGGCTGGGATTCGGGTATGGCATTTCGGCAGCACCAGCTCCCGGACGAGTCGAGCAAAGAGTGCGAACCGGGTCCCCGATATCGGGCCGTGTTCATCTCAGACTTGCACTTGGGAACGCCTGGCTGTCAGGCGGCAGCATTGCTTGAGTTTTTGCGCCACCACACTTGTGATTCTCTGTACTTGGTGGGAGATATCGTGGATGGCTGGCAGGTGCGCCGTCGCTGGTTTTGGCCGCAGTTGCATAACGACGTTGTGCAAAAGTTGCTCAGGCAAGCAAGAAAAGGCTGTCGCATCGTATTTGTGCCCGGAAACCACGATGAGTTTGCGCGTGCGTTCGAGGGGCACTCCTTTGGGGGCATCCAGGTGGTCAACGAAGCAGTACACACCACTGCCGATGGGCGCAGCCTGTGGGTCATCCATGGCGATTATTTCGACGGGGTGATTCAGTGCGCGAAGTGGCTGGCCTATCTCGGTGACAACCTTTACGAGTTTTCTCTCAAGCTCAACCGTTATCTCAATAGCTTGCGAGCAAGGGCGGGCTTGCCTTATTGGTCCTTGTCTGCGTACCTCAAAGGCAAGGTAAAGAAGGCGTTGAATTACGTGACTGATTTTGAGGAAGCCGTCGCTGCCGAAGCGCTTCGCCGAGGTCACCAGGGTGTCGTTTGCGGCCATATTCACCGCGCGGAGATGCGTGAAATTGGCGGTGTGCTCTATTGCAATGATGGCGACTGGGTCGAGAGCTGTACGGCTTTGGTAGAGCACCGTGATGGACGCCTGGAGTTGGTGCATTGGCATCAGCACCTGGCGGGCGGATTCACAGCCCCTGTGGGGCAAGGGGTGTCGGTATGAAAATCGCTCTGGTCACAGACGCATGGATGCCCCAGGTCAACGGCGTGGTGACCACGCTGGTGGAGTTGGTGCGACAGCTACAGCAGCGTGGGCATGAGGTGCTGGTCATTCATCCGGGTCTCTTTCGTACGCGCCCATGCCCAGGCTACGCGGGAATTGATCTTGCCGTGCGACCGTTCAAAAAATTGGCAATCCAATTGAAGGAATGGCGCCCTGATGCCATCCACCTGGCCACAGAAGGACCCTTGGGGTGGGCCGGGCGCAAGTTCTGCATACGCAACGGGCTTTCGTTCACCACGGCTTTCCACACCCGATTCCCCGAAATTTTGCACGCCGCTTTGCGGATTCCGCTTGCCTGGGGCTATGCGTTATTTCGACACTTTCATCGTCCGTCTGCAGGGGTTATGGTTCCCACACGGGAGGTAATGAGCATGCTGGCGCGGCGCGGCTTTCGCCACTTGCGTTCATGGACGCATGGGGTAGATACCCAGTTGTTTCCTTTTGAGCCAGCCACTAAGGTGTCTACGTTGACTGGTCCGCTCGCACATCCAGTCTGTTTGTATGTTGGGCGGGTTTCGTACGAAAAGAACATTGAAGCTTTTTTGCAAATGGAGACGCCCGGTACGAAGGTGGTGTGTGGTGTGGGCCCCCTCGAAGGAGGGTTGCGTGCCCGCTACCCCCACGTGCGGTGGCTGGGAATTCTTGATCGGACAGCGCTGGCTCAGGTGTACGCGAGCGCCGATGTCTTTGTCTTTCCGAGTCGGTCTGAAACCTTCGGCCTGGTGATGCTGGAGGCCATGGCCTGCGGAACGCCCGTGGCAGCTTTTCCCGTAGAAGGGCCCAGGGAAGTCCTTGGCGCTCACGAAGGCGCCAAACCCCAGGGTGGGGTGTTAGACGAAGACCTGCTTCAAGCATGTCAGCAAGCGCTGCGGGTACCGCGCCATGAAGCCCGTCAGCGTGCCATGCATTTCACCTGGGAGACTGCGGCAGAGCAGTTTGTGGATCATCTCGTGCCAGCAAATGGCTTTGTGACACCCAAAAAATTCGTCACAAAACCTGTCACGCCTTTGTCATCTGAATAGCCAATACTGCGCTGGATTGACTGCTTCAGATTGCCTTCGCCATGCTTCCTCTGCCCTTGGACAAGCCTTTGAATCAACCCAGACACACAGGTGAGGTAGAGACAGGGGTGCCGGGCGATGGAGGTATGCCAGCGGCAAGCCGTAAAACTTCCGATCTTTTGCCTGTGCTTTTGGATCGGGATCAGAGCATTCTGGCGTTCAATGAACGTGTCTTCGATTGGGCAGCGCGTGCCGACGTACCGCTTTTGGAACGGCTGCGCTATCTGTGCATAGTTTCATCCAACCTGGATGAGTTTTTTGAGGTGCGGGTGGCCCCGCATGTCACGGCGGCCAAGACCGGTGACACCAAAGGCATCTACAGCCCGGCTTCTCTGGAGTCGCTTTCGGCAGCTGTTCACCAACTGGTCATGCGTCAATATGCGCTGTACAACGATGTATTGAGCCCTTCGTTTGCAGCCCAGGGAATTCGCATCGTGCCCCACGGGGAGCGCAGCGCAGTGCAGCGGCGGTGGGTGCAGGAGTACTTTCAAAAAGAGGTACGTCCTCTGCTGATTCCAGTGGGGCTGGATCCCGCCCATCCTTTCCCGCAGGTTGCCAACAAGTCCTTGAATTTCATCGTGCGCCTGCGAGGCCCTGATGCTTTTGGGCGCGAGAACGAGGTCGCCATTGTGAAAGTGCCTCGCTCCCTGCCGCGGCTGGTTCGTCTGCCTGACAAGGTGACACCCACTGGCATGTGCTTTGTCAGTCTGTCCAGCATCGTGCGCGCCCATCTGGATGATTTGTTCCCTGGTCGTGAAGTGACCGAGTTTTCACAGTTCCGTGTGACCCGTCATTCAGACATGGCGCTGGACGAAGAAGACGTGCGCAACCTGCGAACCGCCTTGCGGCAAGGGCTGCAGCAGCGGCATTATGGTCAGGCCGTGCGCCTGGAAGTGTCGGCAGGCTGCTCCGCCTTTTTGTCAGACTTTTTGCTAGAGCAATTTGCGCTGCCACCAGCTACTTTGTTTCGCGTCCCTGGGCCTGTCAATCTGGTGCGGTTGAGTCAGTTGGTGGATTTGGTCAACGATCCAGCATTGCTGTTCCCTCCCTGGAGCGCCTCATGGCCTCGCCAGTTGCAATCGGGCGTATCTATTCTGGAGCAATTGCGTCAGCGAGATGTGCTCATCCACCAGCCCTTCGAGAGCTTTGACGGGGTGCTAGCGTTCCTTCGCGAGGCGGTGAACGACCCCCATGTGCTGGTGATCAAGCAGACGATCTACAGAACGGGCGCTGATTCCGAGTTGATGGAACTGCTGGCGGAAGCGGTGCGCAGGGGCAAGGAAGTCATGGCGGTGGTGGAGCTGAAGGCGCGTTTTGACGAGGAAGCCAACATCAACTGGGCGGAGGCGTTGGAGTCGGTTGGCGCCCAGGTGGTCTACGGTGTCGTCGGGTTGAAGACGCACGCCAAGATGCTGTTGGTGACCCGCCGCGAGGGCAACCGTTTGCGCAGGTATGGGCACCTATCTACCGGGAACTACAACGTGCGCACGGCGCGTCTGTATACGGACCTGAGCTATTTGACGGCCGATGAGGAAATCACTGCGGACATGGATGGCGTCTTCAGCCATCTGGCCAGTCAGAATCGTCCGCCCAAGTTGCGCCAGCTGATCTTGGCGCCTTTTCATCTGCAGCGGCGCATGCTGGAAAAAATTGATCAAGTGGCCCAGGCAGCCAGCCGTGGCGAGGATACGCGCATAGTCGTCAAGATGAACGCCTTGACGGATGAGGCTTTGATCCGTGCTTTGGTGAGGGCAGGGCAATGCGGGGTCCGCATTGATCTTATTGTGCGGGGCGCCTGCATGCTGGCCGCCCAGGTTCCGGGCCTGACCGACAACATCCGCGTGCGATCTGTCATCGGTCGTTTTCTTGAACACACCCGGGTGTTCTATTTCAGGGTGGCTCAGCAAGAAGACCTGTACCTTTCCAGTGCTGACTGGATGAACCGCAACATGATGCGGCGGGTGGAGCTGGCGTGGCCTGTCAACGATCCGGCGTTACGCCAGCAGATCATTGACGAGTGTTTGGTGGCCTATTTGCACGATGACCGCGATGCCTGGACACAGGCGGCCAATGGTGTGTACCAACGGGCGCCACATCCCACGACAGGGCGCGGGGCGCAGAACGCGCTGATGGGGCGCTATGGCCCTGCAGCGTCTGCTGCAGCATGAAGGAGCGCGAATGGACCTGATTTTGTGGCGCCATGCCGAAGCGGAAGAACTGGGTGAGGGCATGGATGACCTGACCCGTGCGTTGACCCCTCGCGGTGAAAAGCAGGCGGCGAAGGTGGCGGCTTGGCTGGATCGGCAGTTGCCAGAAGGCCTGAGGGTCATTGCAAGCCCTGCACGCCGTACGGAGCAAACCGCGGCCGCACTAGGCCGTAAATTCAAAATGCGTGCAGAACTGTTGCCAGGTGGCACCGCGCAAGACCTGCTCGACTTGGCCCAATGGCCCAACGCCCGGGGCTCGGTTCTCATCGTGGGCCATCAGCCTATGCTCGGGCAGGTGATTGCGCAGTTGCTGGGCATGCAAGCGCCAGAATGCGCTGTGCGAAAGGGGGCGGTGTGGTGGCTGCGCCAGCGGCAGCGCCTTGAGCAGAGCCAGACCGTGCTGATGACAGTGCAGTCGCCGGAGTATCTTTGAGTGCAAAGGGCCCGGAAAGACCTCAAAGGCCGGTGAGTCCTCTTTTTCGCCCAACGCCCGTCAGTGCGTGAACAGGACTGGAGTGCCGGGCCAGCTTTTTAACTGGCCCAGACCAGCCCTCGTTACTTCGAGCGCGCTTTGGATGGCGCCTTGGCTTTGGCGGGGGCCTTGCCAGGCTTGACTTGCGCTGTGGCCTCTGGCTCTTTGGTAGGGCGACCGGTCTTGATGGATGGCACAGACTCCAGTGCGGTAAACAGCGCTGTGTCTGAAAGACCTGCCAGCAGCTTCAGTCCAGCGCGAAGCAGTTCGCTTTTTTTGACGGGGCGGGAAAGACGCACTGCGCGCTCTTTCAAAGCATCGATGACCGCGTATTCGTCTTTGGGAATGGTGAAGCTGTCCCGCACTAGCTTGGGCTTCTTGGCTTTCACATCCTTGGCAGGACTTTCCTTGGCTTCTACCGACGGCTTCTTGGCGGTAGTCACCTTGCTGCTTGCTGCTTTGGTAACTTTGGGCTGCGTGGTGACCGGTGAAATGTGCTTTGGCTTGGCCGCAGCGACGGGCTTCGCCACCTTGACGGGCTCCTTGTCAGCAATTGCGGGTGCTGTCGCAGGCGTAGTAGTCATCTTATTCTCCTTAAACGGTATAAACAGTTTATACCGTTTAAAGCTTCGCATCAATCAGCCTGCACGCGCAGCTCCCACGGCGTTTTCTGCCAGGCCACCATTTCCTCCTGCAACAAATGCGCTGACTGCGGGAATGCCTGGGGCCATCGCGAAGGTATCTTCAGGGTGAAGGTCCCTGGCTCCATGAGCAACTGCATCTCTGTGATGTCGGGCGCGCGCCTGGCGTGGCACAGCGCTACTGCCAGTCGCAGGCAGATCAATTGCAAAGCAAAGGAGGCGTCCGAAAGATCTGCTTCCAGCTTGCGCACCTTGCCGCGCTGCCCCAGCACCAGGATGCCCAAACGGTGCAGTTCCGGCAAGGCAAAGCCTGCCGCATCGGTGTTGTCCAGGATGTAAGCGCCATGCCGGTGGTAGTCGCTGTGCGAAATGCGACACCCCACTTCGTGGAGCTTCGCTGCCCACTCCAGTTTTCTTTCTGCCCTTTCGCTGCCTGCGGCGGCAGCTTGCCTGAACAGTGCGCACGCCGTGGCTGCCACGCGCTCAGCATGGGCGGTATCCACTGCGAATTTCTGCATGAGCGCATTCACGGTGGCGGTGCGCAGGTCTGTTTCCGGCTGCTCGCGATCCAGCAAGTCGTAGAGTGCGCCTTGGCGCAATGCTCCTTGAGCCACTTGCATTTCTTCGATTTCGAGCAAATCAAACACGGCGCGGAGCACACTGATACCCCCGCCAATCACCGCGCGTCGATCGTCTTTTAGCCCTTCCATGCGCACGCGGTCGGCACTTTGGGCGCGTAGCAGCTTATCGTGCAGAGCATTTAAACCCGCTCGGGTGATCAGTCCTTTGGGGCCACCCATGGCCGTCAGGATGTCCCCAACCGCACCTGCTGTGCCCGAAGATCCGTAAGCAACCTCCCAGGCATCTCTTTGGAAAACGGAAAGTGCTTCGTCCATTACCGCCTTGGCAGCAATTTCTGCAGCCAGGAAGGCCTGCGGGGTGAATGCTCCGTCAGGAAAGTACCGCGAAGACCATGCCACGCTACCCACCCGGTAGGATGCAACGGCATTGGCTGAGAACTGCTGTCCCAGAATGAACTCCGTGGAGCGTCCCCCGATGTCCACCACCAGACGGCGTTCGTCAGACTGAGGCAGCATGTGGGCCACCCCTTGGTAGATCAGGCGTGCTTCCTCCACACCCGAAACCACATCAATCGGGTAGCCCAGAAGGGCGCTGCCGCGTGTCAAAAATTCCTCGCGGTTGCGTGCCTCGCGCAGGGTTTGCGTGGCCACGGCTCGAACGTGCTCTCGGGGAAAACCTGCCAGTCGCTCCGCGAACCTTGCGAGGCATGCCCATCCACGCTCCATGGCGTCTTGCGTGAGATTGCGGTTTTCATCCAGTCCGTTGCCCTGGCGAACGGTTTCCTTGAGGTATTCCACACGTTGTATGTGGCCGTGCTCGAAGCGGCCAATTTCCAGGCGAAAGCTGTTGGATCCAAGATCCACAGCGGCGAGCAGTGTTCCGTTTTGCATGGGGTGGCGCAGTGCGCGAAGTCTCTCTGGCGTTGATGTCAGCCAGCATAGCACCTGGGTTGTACGAGCGTCCCTGGCTCAGCCCACAATGCGGCCGTCAGACGACAGCATGCTTTGGGTGACAAATGCTGCCGAGCGTTTTTTGTCTTGGTAAGGGGGTATCCACCCGCCCACATTGAGTGCTTTACGCTGCTGCAAGGCAGCCAGAACATTCGCCCTGGTAAGAGGTGCTGTCATTTGTTGCAGCACCTCCGCCGTGTACCGCGCTGCAATGAAGCCTGCCAAGCCTTGGGGCGAGGGGGGTTCGTCGTACAACTTGGCCAGCGCTTCGCGGTAGGCGCGTACCACGGGCAGGCTGGCCGAGACCAGAGGAACGGCTTGCGTGGCGATGATTGACACCCGCTTTGGCAGGTTGCCCATCTGCGCCAGCACCTGCAGATTGACGTCGGCCAGCGCAATCACGTAGCACTGCCGCCCTGCTGGCAATTTCAGTTGCCCCGCAAAAGCATGCAGTTCTGGGGTCCCCCCGACAAAGAGCACGATGGGCTGCGTCAGTTGAGCTGCGCTGTGGACGCGCTGGACCTTGACAGACTGCTCCTGTGCCGCCTGCCGAACGGCTGCCTGCGCCAGGGCTGTATCCTGGCCTGTCGCATAAGCCACGCCCAGCTCTGGTACGCCCATGGAGGCCACAGACTTCAATGCATGGGCGATTTGGGCCCGCAGGTCGGCAAAGACATCGAAAACAGTGTCTGTCGATTTTTCCTCCACGGCCTGGTGCAGCCACGGGGCAACCAAGGGCAGTGGGGTGGCTGTTTCGCTCGCGAGTTGATAGCGTGCCAATGTCTGCGCCGCTGCGTTACCCACGCAGCCCGACAAGGCAACGCATGAGGCTTGCTGGTGTGCCGTTTTCCATGCCGATTGCAGTTGGGCCGTGGTGCCGTCGGTTTCTAGCACCAGATGCTGCACGGGCTTGCCCTGTACCCCGCCTCGGGCGTTGAGGTCCACCCATGCCGCACGCGAGCCCGTCAGAAAGTCACGACTGATGTCCTGCTGGGTGGCAGACATATCCACCACCTGCGCCACGGTAATACTGCGGGTGCCCTCGCTTTGGCTCCAGGCACTGCTGCCAAAAGTGCTGGTTCCTATCGCTAAAGTGCTGCGCAGCCAGTCTCGTCGCCCCCAAAGGGGTGCGCGGGTGCCTGCGTCTTTTCCCTTGGGCGCGGGGGTGTTCCGGTCGTTCAAGCGTTTTCGCGATGCAGTGTTCTGCGCGGCGGCGCAAGGAAGAGGGCGCTCAACGTGGGGCATGGGGTGGCGTGCTTTGGAAGAGCCGAAGGAGGGTTGGGTGTTCTTGATGGGCCGCGCAAGGCCTTCCGCTGCGGGAGGTCTTGGCTGTCGGCGGCAGGTTAGTGAGGCTTTGTGTCAGTAGCGTGACGCCTGCCGTGGCTGTAGAAGAGGGCTGGCGGTGCGCGGTTGAGTGGGGTGCGAGCTTTCGACCGATAGGGCTGCAGGGCAATACACCGCAGCGAAGGTGTGTGACATTCATTTTTTATGTCACAACACTGTCATAGAGCGCACCTAGAGTACGGACATCCCAACTTACCTACTCTAGAGGTTTATCCATGAAACTGTCCGCGATTCGAGTTCTGGTTGCCGGTGTGGTTGCTGCAGGTGCTTTTTCCAGCGCATTCGCGCAACAAGAGGCAACAGGCGCGGGAGCCAGCTTTCCTGCCCCTCTGTATTCCAAGTGGGCTTCTGATTACAACAAGGCCACCGGTGTGAAGATCAACTACCAATCGGTGGGCTCTGGTGCTGGTCTGCGTCAAATCGAGGCGAAGACAGTGGACTTTGGCGCCTCTGACGCTCCTCTGACGGACGAAGACCTGAACAAGAAGGGTCTGGTTCAGTTCCCTACGGTGATCGGTGGTGTTGTGCCCGTGGTCAACATCAAGGGCATTGCTCCTGGTCAGATCAAGCTCAGCGGCCAAGTGCTGGGTGACATTTACCTGGGCAAGATCAGCAACTGGAGTGATCCTGCTATCAAGGCGCTCAACCCTGGCGTGGCTCTGCCAGACGCTTCGATCGCTCCGGTTCGCCGCGCTGACGGTTCCGGCACCAGCTTCATCTTCACGAACTACCTGAGCAAGGTGAACGCCGAGTGGAAGTCCAAAGTGGGTGAGGGCACGGCTGTGAACTGGCCTACCGGCGCGGGTGGCAAGGGCAACGAAGGCGTGGCTGCATTTGTGGGCCGTCTGCCCAACTCCATTGGCTATGTGGAGTACGCATACGTCAAGCAAAACAAGATGACTTACGTGCAGATGCAAAATGCTGAAGGCCAGTTTGTTTCGCCTGATGACTCCGCATTCAAGGCTGCCGCTGCGGGCGCTGATTGGGCCAAGAGCTTCTATCAGATCCTGACCAACCAGCCTGGCAAGGAATCGTGGCCCATCACTGGTGCTACGTTCATTCTGATGCAGAAGTCACAAGAAAAGCCTGTGCAAGCCGCTACATCGTTGAAGTTCTTTGAATGGGCTTACAAGACAGGTGACAAGACCGCTTCTGACCTGGACTATGTGCCCATGCCTGACAGCGTGAAGGAAACCATCCTGAAGTCTTGGACAGCTATCCAGGATACTTCTGGCAAGGCTATCGCTTACAAGTGATCTGTGCGGGCTGGCTGGGCATTGAGTTCAGCCAGTCCCTTGATTGCGTTCATAGAAGGCTCTCAACGTGTCCACTATCTTGCCGGTCCCGCAAACCCCCCCGTCTCAGGCGGAACGTGTTGCTCAACGGACCACTCCACCCCGCCCACGCCCCCTGATTTCCGGCATGCTGGCCGACCGCATTTTTGGCTGGTTGGCCCGTGGCGCTGCCGTGCTGACCCTGTTGCTGCTGGTTGGCATTCTTGTCTCGTTGGTGCTTGGGGCCTGGCCATCGATTGAAAAATATGGTCTGAGCTTTTTGACCCGAAGCGTCTGGGACCCCGTACAAAATGAGTACGGTGGCCTGGTGATGATTTACGGCACCTTGGCCACCTCGGCCATTGCTTTGCTGATTGCGGTGCCGGTGAGTTTCGGTATCGCGCTTTTCTTGACAGAACTCTCGCCCGCCTGGCTCAAGCGCCCCCTGGGCACAGCCATTGAATTGCTGGCGGCGGTGCCCTCCATCGTGTATGGGATGTGGGGGCTCATGGTGTTTGGCCCGATTTTGGCGCGCTTTGTCCAGCAGCCATTGCAAGCCGCTTTCAGCGGTGTTCCGTATTTGGGTGCCTTTGTCTCTGGTCCACCGGTGGGCATCGGCATTTTGTCGGCCGGCATCATCCTGGCCATCATGATCATTCCCTTCATTGCGTCGGTGATGCGTGATGTGTTCGAGGTCACGCCCGCTCTCCTCAAAGAATCTGCCTATGGCCTGGGTGCGACCACCTGGGAAGTGGTGTGGAAGGTGGTGCTTCCCTTCACAAAGACGGGTGTGCTCGGCGGCATCATGTTGGGCTTGGGGCGCGCATTGGGTGAAACCATGGCCGTGACATTCGTCATTGGCAACATGAACCAGCTCGATTCCTTGTCGGTGTTTGAAGCTGCCAACAGCATCACGTCCGCGCTGGCCAATGAGTTTGCTGAAGCTGGCGAGGGTCTCCACCAGGCCTCGCTCATTTACCTGGGTCTGGTTCTTTTCTTCATCACCTTCGTGGTGCTGTCTTTGTCAAAGTTGTTGCTCTCGCAGCTCAAGAAGGGTGAAGGGGCGCGCTCATGAGTACTTCTCAACGCCTGATTTCTGCGGCAGAGCTGTCGCAAACGCGCTTGGCTCGCTATAACAGCCGCAAGCGTGTCAACCAGATCGCCTTGACCTTGTCGCTGGCCGCCATGCTGTTCGGCGTGTTCTGGCTGGTGTGGATTTTGTGGGAGACGATTCGCCTGGGTCTGGGTGGTCTGAGCGTGGCGCTGTTCACGCAGATGACGCCGCCGCCCAATGAGGTCGGCGGTATCTCCAATGCGATCTTCGGCTCCGTGGTCATGGTGCTGCTGGCCACATTTGTGGGCACGCCCATCGGCATCATGGCCGGCATCTACCTGGCCGAATACGAGTCGCGCAGCTGGCTGGCGGCCACGACCCGGTTTGTGAACGACATTCTGCTGTCTGCACCCAGCATCGTGATCGGCCTGTTCGTCTACGCCGTGGTGGTAGCCCGTTTCAAGAGCTTTTCAGGCTACGCAGGCGTTCTCGCCTTGGCGCTGATCGTGATTCCGGTGGTCATCCGCACCACCGAGAACATGCTGTTGCTGGTGCCTGCCAGCCTGCGCGAAGCGGCTTACGCCCTGGGCACACCCAAGTGGCGCGTCATCACCATGGTCACTTTGCGTGCCGCACGCGCTGGCGTGATCACCGGGGTGTTGCTGGCTGTGGCACGTATTGCGGGGGAGACAGCGCCTTTGCTGTTTACTGCCCTCAACAACCAGTTCTGGAATGCTGACCTGTCCAAACCCATGGCCAGCTTGCCGGTCACGATTTTCAAATTTGCGATGAGCCCGTATGAGAACTGGCAGGAGCTGGCATGGGCCGGCGTGTTCCTGATCACGGTTGCGGTTCTCGGTCTCAACATCCTGGCGCGCGTCTTGACCCGCCAGAAATAAACAAGGAAGACATTCATGCCCTCCACCATCCAAGCATCCGCTCCTGCCAACTCCAAGATCACGGTACGCGATCTGAATTTCTATTACGGCAAGTTCCACGCCCTCAAGGGCATCAACCTGGACATCCCCGAAAACAAGGTCACGGCTTTCATTGGCCCATCGGGCTGCGGCAAGTCCACCTTGCTGCGCACCTTCAACCGCATGTTCGAGCTGTACCCCGAGCAGCGCGCTGAAGGCCAGATCGTGCTGGACGGCGAAAACCTGCTCACCAGCAAGCAAGACGTGGCTTTGGTGCGCGCCAAGGTGGGCATGGTGTTCCAGAAGCCCACGCCGTTTCCCATGTCCATCTATGACAACATCGCGTTTGGTGTGAAGCTGTTCGAAAGCCTCAACGCCACCGACATGGATGACCGCGTGGAGTGGGCCCTGCGCAAGGCGGCACTGTGGAATGAAGTGAAGGACAAGCTCAACCAGAGCGGCTCCAGCCTCTCGGGCGGCCAACAGCAGCGCCTGTGCATTGCGCGCGGCATTGCCATCAAGCCCGAAGTGCTGCTGCTCGACGAGCCTTGCTCGGCGCTGGACCCGATCTCTACCGCCAAGGTGGAAGAGCTGATTGCCGAGCTGAAGAACGACTACACCGTGGTCATCGTGACGCACAACATGCAGCAAGCTGCGCGTTGCAGCGACTACACCGCCTATATGTACC
Organism: Acidovorax sp. IB03; assembly: GCF_016406015.1. Taxonomy (NCBI): domain Bacteria; kingdom Pseudomonadati; phylum Pseudomonadota; class Betaproteobacteria; order Burkholderiales; family Comamonadaceae; genus Acidovorax; species Acidovorax sp. IB03. Next base: position 47,940 of record NZ_JAEFCH010000029.1, read on the forward strand.
TGGGCGATCTGGTGGAGTTTGGAGAAACAGAGCAGATGTTCTTCAAGCCCCAGCGCAAGGAAACCGAAGACTACATCACCGGCCGTTTCGGCTGAGGAGACACCATGCCAGAAAAACATCTCTCCAGCCAGTTTGACAGCGAGCTCAACAGCGTTTCTTCCCGCGTGATGGAGCTGGGCGGCCTGGTGGAGTCGCAAATTCGCCAGGCGATTTACGCCTTGTCCCAGTTCAGTATGGAAGCCGTGGAGCAAGTGGCCTCCATAGAGCAGCGTGTGAACGCGATGGAAGTGGAGATCGACCACGAACTCTCCTCCATCATTGCCCGCCGTCAGCCCACTGCGCGCGATCTGCGTTTGCTGATTGCCTTCTCCAAGGCCACGGCCAACCTGGAGCGCATGGGCGACGAAGCGCACAAGATGGCCCGCATGGTCAAGTCCATCATCGAAAGCGGTGCCGCCCGTTCGTTGCCCTCCAGCGACCTGCGCATGGCAGCTGATCTTGCCTCCGGCCTGTTGCGCAAGGCGCTCGATGCCTTTGCTCGCCTCGATACCAAGGCGGCGCTGGACATCCTGAAAGAAGACGACCTCATCGACAAGGAGTTCGACGGGTTTGTGCGCAAGCTGGTCACCTACATGATGGAAGACCCCCGCACCATCTCGGCCAGCCTGGACCTGCTCTTTTTGGCCAAGGCCATTGAGCGCATTGGCGATCACTCGAAAAATGTGGCCGAACTCATCATTTATCTGGTCAAGGGCAAGGACGTGCGCCACGCCGCGATGAACGATATTGAATCGGCTGTGCTGCAGTAAGGGAAGGGCGTCGCCATGAAGAAAATGCCCCGGGTCTTGATCGTTGAGGATGAACCCGCCATTGCCGAGCTGATTGCCGTGAATCTGCGGCACAACGGTTTTCAGCCCATCTGGTCGGAAGACGGCGAATCGGCCCAGCGCGAGCTGGACGCCGTGCTGCCCGACGTCATCCTGCTCGATTGGATGCTGCCCGGCCAAAGCGGGTTGCAGCTGGCCCGCAAGTGGCGTGCTGACAGCCGCCTCAAGCCCATTCCCATCCTGATGCTCACCGCGCGCGGCGATGAACCCGACAAGGTGGCTGGGCTCGATGCGGGTGCGGACGACTACATCACCAAGCCGTTCTCTACGCAGGAACTGCTTGCCCGCATTCGCGCCGTGCTGCGCCGCCGTGCGCCTGAGCAGGTCAACGACAGTGTGACGATTGGTGAGCTGGTGCTGGACGCGGCCACCTACCGCGTGACTTACCAGGGACAGCCCCTCAAGGTGGGCCCCACGGAGTTCAAACTGCTGCACTTTCTGATGAAGCACTCCGAGCGTGTGCACAGCCGTTCGCAGTTGCTCGACAAGGTGTGGGGTGACGACGTTTTCATTGAAGAGCGCACGGTGGACGTTCACGTCAAGCGTCTGCGCGAGGCCCTGGGCGCCGCAGGGGCCATGGTGGAGACGGTGCGGGGCGCGGGTTACCGTTTGACCGCCCAACCCCAGGCGTTATTGCGCGCCTGAGCAGGCCCCGCGGTCTTTGGGGTGCGCATCACCACGGCTGGGCGCATGGCTTGCCAGGGGCGTGACTCCTTGGCGCGCTGGAATTGGCGGGCCTGAGTCGTGGACCGTGGAAGCGCCCCTCTAGAGGTTGTGCGTATTTTTGAGAAAGCTGTGCGTCCCCCATGTTCTGGCGTTTTGTATTTTTTCTGACTTGGCAGCTGGCAGGTGGTGCTTTGGGCTGGTGGCGCGCGGGGCCTTGGGGTGCGGCCCTGGGGGCTGCCGTGGCCGCATGGGCCTGGTTTGTGTGGGACTTGTCGCGCGGCGCCCGGGTGCTGCGGTGGCTGCGTACGGGTGACTTGGCTACGGCGCCCTCCATGCGCGGCATATGGGGCGAGGCTGCAGACCGCGCTCGCCGCCTGCTGCGCCAGAGCGAGGCCAAGGAGCAGGACAGCCACAGCCGCTTGCAAGAGATTCTGGCGGCCCTGCAGGCCACGCCCAACGGGGTGGTGCTGCTCGACAGCGAAGGCCACATCGAGTGGTGCAACCAGATTGCTGCCAGCCAGTTTGGCATCGACGCGCAGCGCGATGTGATGCAGTCCATTGGCAATCTGGTGCGCGATCCTGACTTCAGCGCCTACTACGCGGCGCATGATTTTTCTCGCGACGTGGTGCTGCAGGGGCGCGACAGCAAGCCTTCCAGACCGGTGCGCATTTCGGTGCATCTGCATCCGTATGGCGACGGGCGCAAGCTGCTGCTCTCACGCGACGTCACCGCCCTGGAGCAGGCCGACGCCATGCGCCGCGATTTCGTGGCCAACGTGTCCCACGAGATTCGCACACCTCTGACGGTGCTCATCGGCTTCATCGAAACCCTGCAGACGCTGCCGCTTTCCCCGCAGGAGCGCAACCGCTACCTGGGCATGATGTCGCAGCAAGCCTCGCGCATGCAAAGCGTGGTGCAGGACTTGCTCACGCTCTCCCGGCTGGAGGGCAGCCCGTTGCCGGGCATGACTGAATGGACGCCCGTGCAGGCGCTGATGCAGCGCTGCGAGGACGAGGCGCGTGGGCTGTCCGCATTGCTCACACAGAGCCAGGCGCGCCCGCATGTGCTGGAATTTCCGCCAGCCGAACAGTTGCGTGCGCTGGGAGAGATCGCTGGCGTTCCCACAGAGCTGCAAAGTGCGCTGTCCAATCTCATCAGCAACGCCCTTCGCTACACACCTGCGGGTGGCACCATCACCGTGGCCTGGGAGCGGGCCCATGACGGGGCGGTGCGGTTTTCCGTGCGCGACACGGGCCCGGGCATTGCGCCAGAGCACATTCCGCGTTTGACAGAGCGCTTCTATCGCGTGGACCGCAGCCGCTCCCGCGAAACGGGCGGCACTGGCCTGGGGCTGGCCATCGTGAAGCATGTACTGCAACGCCATGGCGCATCGCTCGATATCACCAGCGAGCTGGGCAAAGGCTCCACCTTTACGGTCACCTTCCCGGCAAACCGCCTACGCTGATGCGTGGTGCGTTGAACGCGCTGCTGCTTTGGCCAGCATCGCCATAAACGCCGCTGCGGTGACGAGCAGTGCCAAGGCACTGCACGCCCAAAACGCAGCGGGTGATGCGGCCATGCTGCTCCACACGCCCGTGTCGCTGTAGGCCACCAGGTAGCCGCCGCCCAGCCCCAGCCCCCACAGCAATACGCAATACACCACCAAGGGGGCGACGGTGATGCGATAGCTTCGCAGCACGAAGACGCACAGCGTTTGCGACGCATCTGCCAGGTGATAGGCCGCCACCCACAGCAGCAGCCCTGACGCCACACCTGCCACGGCGGGGCTGTCGGAATAAACAGACGCAACTTCTTGGTTTGCTATAAATAATATAGCTGCCAGCGCAATTCCAGTAAGGGCGGATTCAAGTCCAAGTGCAACATTTATTGTTGTTGCTCAGTGCACAGACTCA